>LKMX01000035.1 GCA_001564035.1 Nanohaloarchaea archaeon PL-Br10_U2g27 | reverse complement strand
TTGACAGGACTACTGTTAATGATAGGAGGGATAGGCATAGTTCTTGGCGCCTACCCGGTAGTCAGTATTTTAATGCTTTCAACGTTCCTGCTTGTTGTAACTCCAGTTATGCATGACTTTTGGAACATGGAGGGTTTGGAAAGGCAGAATCATTTGATCAACTTCACTAAGAATCTGGCGCTTCTTGGAGCCCTTTTAGCATTAGTCTCTGCTGACTGGACTGTATACGGGCTTGGCTTGGCTTTGGGCCTATCATAAAATGAGGGGAAGAAAGAAGAGAGGAAGAAAAGAGGCGTGTTACAGTCTTGCTATCAAGGCCTCTTCTAATTCTTCTACTCTCACTCTTTCTTGTTCTGTTGAGTCTCTTTCGCGTACTGTGACTGTTTCTGGTTCTTGTTCGAACGTCTCGTAATCTACTGTTACGCAGAGCGGTGTTCCTACTTCATCTTGGCGCCTGTATCGTTTTCCGATGTTTCCGGAGTCATCGTATTTGACTGAGAATCCGTAGTCTCTAAGTCTTTCCGCGATTTCCCTGGCTTTTTCTCCTAGGCCTTCTTTGTTCATAAGAGGGAATACTGCTACTTCTGTGGGAGCCACTTCGCTTTCAAGTCTCAAAAGCCTCCGTTCTTCGCCGTCTACAATGTCTTCGTAATAACTGTGCGCCAGAATGGCGTAAACAGTTCTGCCTACCCCAAAGGAAGGCTCAACTACGTGAGGCACTACTTCCTCTCCAGTCTTCTTCTCCTTCTCTTTCTTCACTGACACGGTGTCGGAATCAATAGCGTATTCTTCACCGTCTAAATGGACGAATATTGGGCCTTCTTCAGCTACCTCTGGCGCTAGCTCGACTTTTCTCTCAATTTTTTCAGCTATTTCTGAGGCCTTGTCTCCGAACTCAGGGCCTAAAACACTCATGTCGACTTCTATCTTGGTTTTTTCCACTGTCTCAGGTTCATCGTATTCTTTGAAAACTGAGAACTCTCGCTCACTGTCTGAATGCTTTCCGTGTTTTGTAAGGTCGTAGCATCCTCGGTAGGCGAATCCTGCTATCTCAATCCAGTCTCCATCGATTAAGGCCTCGGCATCCCAGCAATCACTGGCATAGTGCGCGCGTTCATCAGGTTGGTGCTGTCGGAAACGGAAACGCTCCATGTCCACGCCTATTTCAACATACCACTCTTTTGCAATACCAAGGTAGTATGCTACCCATTCGTTAACGATGCCTTCGTTCACAGCTTCTTTTACTGAGGCCTCCACATAGTTTTCGCCGTTTTCTTCCTGTTTGTTGACAGGATATAGCAGTAGTTCAACATTTTCAACTCTTGAGATATCCGGTTTGTCTTCATCAGGGTCAATAAAATGTTCTAGCTCGGCCTGTGTAAATTCTCGGACTCTGACAAGGCCTTTACGAGGGCTGATCTCGTTCCTGTAGGCCTTACCGATCTGGGTTATTCCGAACGGCAGCTGGTTTCTTGCATACTGTTTGAGGCGGGGGAATTCTACGAATATTCCTTGAGCGGTTTCAGGCCGTAGGTAGCCTTTTTGACCTGATCCAGGACCTATATTTGTTTCAAACATTAGGTTGAAGTCCTCGACTTCTACATCGCTCAGTGAGTTGCCGCAGTCTGGGCACACTAGGTCATGCTCTTTTATCAGGCCTTCTATTTGTTCTGGGGAGAATGCTTCTGCTTCATTAATGTCTGTATTGTCCTCGACTAGGTGGTCTGCCCTGCTTGAGGTTTCACACTCTGGACATTCAATTATCATGTCGTCGAAACCATCCAAGTGACCTGAGGCTTGGAATACGGGTTCGTGCATGATTGTGGGTGCTTGTATTTCTCGGTGTCCTAGGCCTCTTGAGAAAGTGTTTCTCCAGCTGTCCTCGATGTTTCTCTTGAGTTCTGCGCCTTCAGGCCCGTATGTCTGGAATCCTGATACGCCTCCATAGGCTTCGCTGCTTTGGAAGAAAAATCCGCGTCGCTTTCCTAGTTCTGCTATCTTTTGTGTTAAGTTTTCCATACAGAAACACGCTCATGGATAGTTTTAAAGCTGTTATTAAAGGTTTTGAAAATTTGTCTGTTCTTATGCTGTGACCGTTGAACTAAACGGTCCAAAACATCCACCTTTCATTGTAGAAGAGTTATTGGCGGTGATAACTTAAAAATTCTCTCTTTGTCGCAATCCTTAAAACAAATTAGTTAAAAGTGGTTATTAGGATGTTAGACAGCGCAGATCTTTCAGGTAAAAAAGTTCTTTTACGAACCGATCTCAATCTGCCTTTGAGGAACGGACGGCCTCAGAAATCTCTGAGATTCGAAAAATACGTTCAGACCATTGAAGCACTGTCTGAACAAAATGCAAAAACAGTGGTAATAAGTCACCAAGGAAGACCGGGACGCGAAGACTTCAAATCATTGAAAGATCACAGAAAATTGATTGAAGACTATACAGGCCTTGAAATAGGTTTTTCTCAGTCATTTATGGGCGAAGAACTTGGAGAAAAGCTGAAGGAAATGGATGAGGGAGATGTGATCCTGCTTGAAAACATTAGGCTGTTGGCTGAAGAAATGAAAAATTATTCTCCAAAGAAACACGGAAAAGACCTTTACGTAAGGGAAATGGCGGAAAAGTTTGATTTATACATTAACGATGCCTTTTCAGTAGCGCATAGGAGTCAGGCCTCAATAGTCGGGTTTCCACAGCATTTAGAATCATTTATGGGGCCTGTAATGAAAGAAGAAGTAAATAACTGTTCTAAGATAATGAATGAATTCGATAACGGAGTCCTAGTTTTAGGAGGTGAAAAACCATCTGATCTCGTTGGTATTATCAAGTCAAATATTGAATCTGTTGATAAGGTTCTGCTGGGAGGAATACCAGGAGAACTAGGCCTAATGATTAAAGGCTACAGCTTAGGAGAAAAGGAGAGATGGATCAGGGAACGCGATCTGGACAGTGCCGAGGAGGAGTTTAGGGAGTTACTTGAAAAATGGCCTGGAAAAATAGAGACGCCCGTGGATTTATCAACTGGAAAAGGGAACTGCATGGTGGAAAATGTGGAGGACATGACATGGGATATTGGGGAAGAAACGGCGGAAAAATATGCGGATATGATTAGAGAAGCCGATTCAGTCCTTATGAAAGGACCAATGGGAGCTTTTGAACAACATCCCCGAGGAACAGAACAAATAATTGAAGCGATATCACAAAATGAAGGCTTAACAGTTCTCGGAGGAGGTCATACGTCCTCACTAATCAAGGAATTTGGATACAAGACACAAGATTTTAGTCATGTATCAATTGCCGGAGGAGCTTTCGTGAAATACTTGTCAGGAGAAAAGCTTCCAGGCCTCGAAGCATTGAAAAAAGAAAGCAGTAGGTGAGAAGCAGAGAATGAAGGTTTTCCAACGAGGTGAAGGAGATCCAGAGCTTGCTGTAGTTGGATCAGTTCATGGAGATGAGCCGGTAGGCAAGAAAGCCATAAAAAAGCTTCTACAACAGGAAATAGAGTTCCAAAAACCTGTTGAATTCGTTATAGCGAACGAAAAGGCGTTAAAAATAGGTAAGAGATTTGTTGATACAGATCTTAATCGCAGCTTTCCAGGAGATTCGCAAAGTCATAAACACGAAGAAAGACTGGCTTCAAGACTCTTAGACCGGCTTGAAGGCCTTAAAGTACTGGATATACACTCAACTCATTCCTATGGTAGGCCTTTCGCCACTTGCACGAGTTTTGAAGGCCAGCAAATGGAGATAATAGAGGCCTCTGGGGTAGATAAAGCAGTAAAGTTTTCGGAGGATGTAAGGACTCTTGCAAACTATGTTGATGGTGTTGTGGTGGAGGCCGGTTATCAGAGCTCTGATAAGGCTGTGGAAAATGCTTTAGGGGTTATCAGAAACTTTTTAGCGTACTTTGGCGCTATAGAACGCGAACATCAAGAATCTGAAGTCGATTTTTTCGTCGAACATGAGAAAGTAGAGGGTGACTGGGATTTTGTCGCGGAAAACTTCAAACAGGTTCAGAAAGGAGAGGTCTACGCGCGTAGAGACGATGAAGAGCTAGTGGCTGAAGAAAGGTTCTGTCCTGTGCTTATGTCAACGAATGGTTACAATGGGGTTTTAGGGCATAAGGCCTCGAAGGTTATGAAGTAGTTATTTCAATTCCAAGGATTTCAATGTATTATAGAGGATTAAAGAATAATGGCTGACGACTTTGATGTAACACCGTTCGATGTGGAAGGAACTGTTGACTACGATAGACTGATAGAAAAATTCGGGACGGATGAAATAGACAGTGAATTAAAGCAGAAATTTTTCGAACTAGCAGGAGACAGTAATTTGTATGTTGATAGAGATTTCATTTACTCTCACAGAGATTTCGATAAGGCCTTAGATGAATACGAAAGCGGGGAAGGATTTTTCTTGTATACTGGTGTAGGGCCTTCAGGAAAAATGCATATCGGACATATTGTCAGTTTCTACTTTACTAAGTGGCTCCAAGAAAAGTTTGATGTAAACGTCTATATCCAAGTTACTGATGATGAGAAGTACTGGGACCGAGATATAACTGATGAAGAAATTGAAAAGTACGCTAAGGATAATATTAGGGAGATAGCAGCAGTTGGTTTTGATCCTGACAAGACGTTTATTTTCAGGAACAGAGAGTACATGGGAAACATGTACGATGGAATCGTTAAAATCGCTGAAAAAGTGAATAACTCTCAGGCCTCGAGCGTCTTCGGGTTTGAAGGTTCAACGAATATAGGCATGAATTTCTGGCCAGCAATACAAAATGTTCCAACATTTTTCGAAGAGAAGAGGTGCGTCATTCCGGCAGCAATCGACCAAGACCCTTACTGGAGAATACAGAGAGATGTCGCAGAGAAGTTTGGGCATAAAAAGACGGCGGCAATTCACTCAAAATTCATTCCGGCGCTTACAGGGCCTGAAGGAAAAATGTCATCAAGTAAGCCGAAGACTGCCATAATGCTTGGAGACTCTCCTGAAGAAGTGGAAAAAAAGGTGAAGAAACACGCATACTCTGGAGGAGGGGACACGCTTGAAGAGCACCGAGAAGAAGGCGCAGATCTCTCAGTTGATACATCATTCCAGTGGTTGAGAAACCTGTTAATGGAAGATGATGAGAAACTAAAAGAAATAGCAGAAAAATACTCTTCCGGAGAAATGATGACGGGAGAGATCAAAGAAATTCTGATAGAAGAACTGAACGAATTTCTGCAAAACCATCAGGAAAGAAAAGACAACGCTGATGAAAAAGTGGAGAAAATGATGTATGAAGGACAGCTAGCACAAGAAATGTGGGATAAAAACATCGACTTAAACCTCGTCAGATAAGGCTCTCAAAAAAATTGTTGGCCGAATAAAAAGGTCAATAAGTTTAAACACAACTATTCCGATCATTAATACATGCTGCCGGAGCTAATACTGTATGAAGAAGAACAGACAAACCTGCCAATCCTATTTATGGCAGGCCTCTTATCAGGAATCGCAGGATTCCTGTTCGCCGGCCAGTTCTTCCCATCTCAAAGAGAAATCTTAGCTCCAGTGTTCGCATCAATACCACTGATATACCCATTAATGGCCTACTACCTAGAGAACGAACAAAAACCCGACTTTATAGATGAAACAACAGTATACGCGGCAATGTTCTTGGGTCAGGCCTCAGCATTCAGTTTAATAGCAATGGCTTTGCCAGAAACTTTTTCACTACAAATGGAAATTATAGGCCTGACAGGTCATGCAACAGCATCAGAAGTGACGTTCACCTCAGTCTTCACAAATAATATAATGGTTTTCGGCGCAATACTGCTATCAGCATTCTTCCTAGGATCTTCAGGAGCATTCATACTTTCATGGAATGCGTCAGTATTAGGCGTATTCTTCGCGCACCTGATGAGAGATCTCTCAGGCCTTGAAATAATTTATTCGACGGCCTCACCTCTGGCTTATATGCCTCATGCGTCTCTGGAGATGACAGGATTCATGATCGCAGGGATACTTGGTACGACAGCATCGGCATCGGTATACAGAAAGCACTGGGGGCTAGAGCACTGGAAACAGCTAGGATTACTGGGCGTAGTAGGCTTCGTCGCCATACTCACTGGTGCCGTCATCGAAACGTTTTGAAACATCTACGAGGTTATCGGTGATCTCCACTTCGTATTTATCGGTTGAATAACCTAAACCTTTCATTTTCAATACATCAAAAACTTGTTTACCATCTATCTTCTGCAGTCTAAAAACTCCGTCGACAACGAACTCTGCTATCTCATATCTTGAAGGCTGGCCATTCATTGAGAAAGGAACTTCGCCCAACATCAGCGTAGAACAGTTCTTAGCCTTAAGAATATCGACTAGGCCTCCTAATTCCTCTCTCTTCACAGGTTCAGCGTCGAAAATCATCAAAAACTTTGTGACGGTATCTACAACCACTCTATCCGGATCGAACTCATTCAAGTTTCTTCTCAAGGCCTCAGTAACTTTTTCAGGTTCGAAGACCTGTCCTCCTGTACCAGGACGCATTAAATCATTTGAGATCTGAAACTTCACGCTCTCAGATTCAGGGTCGTAACCTCTGCGCTCAGCCTCGTGCTTCAACTGGTCTTCAGAGTTTCTTAGAGACACATAAAGACATTTCTCGCCATTACCAACGGCTTTAAACAGGTAATCCATTGCAAAAGCGTTTTTACCGGTTCCAGGCGTTCCGCCTAGCAAAACTATAAAGCCATCTGGAATAGATACTATTTCTTCAAGGCCTTTAATCCCGGAGTCAATACTCATATCTGATGATTAGTCTTTCTGGATTATAAAGTCCTTGACTCATA
>LKMX01000007.1 GCA_001564035.1 Nanohaloarchaea archaeon PL-Br10_U2g27 | reverse complement strand
CGAGGATAAGCAAAACCCGCTAAATCATTCGGAATATCAACTTTTTCATTCATCACAACCTTGTAAACACCTTTTTCAAGATGCCACCACCCATAACGCTCTCCCTCTTCCTTTTCAGGCCTAATTTTCGAGTCTTCAGGGATCTGGCGCTCACTATTCGAGAAATCAAGTTTACCGCCTCCATCATAACTATAGATTTCCCCTGCGGTCAAGTCAAAACCTTGGGGCGTTAACTGCGTCTCCAGATCAACATAGTTTTGTATAAGGCCTTTCTCCTCTATCATTTCTTTTAATTGCTCTCTGTTAAGCACCATATACTGAATGGAGGCCTGAGTTGATAAAAAAATTTGCGTTGAAGAACTGGATGTGAAGCTAAAAATGGAGAGAACTTATACTCACGAAATCACAGAAAGCGATGACGGCGAAAAATTCACAGTAGCAGGATGGATACATGATATCAGAGATCTTGGAGGCATAACATTTGTAATCCTCAGAGATCGTAAAGGAAAAATCCAGTTAACATTCAAAGAAGACGACGACAATGATCTATTTGAGAAAGCTCAAAGAGTAGGCCGAGAAGACGTAGTTAAGGCCTCTGGAACAGTCCAGGCTAACAAACAGGCGCCAGGAGATAGAGAAATGCATCCTGAAGAGTTCGAACTGATTTCTGAAGCAGACTCTCCACTACCTCTTGAAATATCGAAAGATATCGACTCTGATCTGTCGACACGACTGGATAACCGTTTCATTGATTTAAGACAGCCAGAAAAACATGCTATCTTCTCTCTAAGAGGCAAAGTAATAGAAGCGATGGAAGAATACTTTGCAGAAAACGATTTCATTAAAATCAACACCCCTACTATTGCCAAAATGGGCGCAGAAGGCGGAGCAGAACTTTTCCCTGTCGTTTACTATGGAGAGGAGGCCTTCTTATCCCAATCGCCGCAGCTCTACAAACAGATGCTTATGGCTGCCGGATTCGATAAAGTTTATGAGACAGGCACCGCTTTCAGAGCTGAAGAGTTTGCAACCACGCGCCACATCTCCGAAATTTCAATGTTTGATGTAGAAATAGCGTTTATCGAGGATCAACATGACGTAATGGATGTTCTTGAAAACTCTCTGAGACACACTTTGGAAAAAGTCGAGGAACGTTGCGCTGAAGAACTTAATACTCTTGGAATAGAGCTTGAAGTTCCTAAAGAAGAGTTTCCACGAATCAAGTTCGAAGAAGCCAGAGAAATCCTTAAAGAAGAATACGACCACGTACCTGAAGACGAAACCGACCTAGACACCAAAGGAGAAAAGCTCTTAGGAGAATACTTCGAGGAAAAAGGCTACCCTGCATTCTTCGTTATCGGATACCCGGACGAAAAGTTCTACTACATGGAAGCGCGCGAAGGAGACAAATACCAAAGCAGAAGATTTGATTTAATCTACAAAGGCCTAGAACTTGCTTCAGGAGGCCAAAGAGAACACGATCTTGAAAGACTGGAAGCAGGAATGAAAAAAGATGGAGTAGAACCCGAAGACGTCTCATTCTACCTAGAATCATTTAAATTTGGAATGCCGCCACACGGAGGATACGGACTCGGAATCGACAGACTGGTAAAACAAGTTGCAGGCCTTGAAAACGTGAAAGAAGGAATCCTATTCCCAAGAGACCCAAGCCGACTAACACCTTAAACCAATATCTTGGTCTTTAAACAGGCCTCAACCCATATACCCTCTTTCTTATTCTTTAATCCTCTTTTCTAGAGAACAGGGGAATACTTCCAAGTGTTTTTTATTCTCTAAACCCGACTGATAATTTAATGGCCGAGACAGAGACTGTGCAAAAACCTTCTGCAGAAGATACCCAGATCAATAAAGTAACGTGTAAAGGATTCAAATCCTTCCAGAGAAAAACAAGCGTACCCTTCTTCAAAGGCCTGACCGCAATCGTAGGAGAAAACGGGTCAGGAAAATCAAACGTTTTGGACGCACTAAGCTTTGTATTCGGAAGAAGAAGCTCCAAGCTAAGAGCGGAAAAAATGGAGCAACTGATTTTTAACGGCGGCGAGTCACGATCCGCAGCAGACTATGCAGAAGTAACAGTATACTTGGACAACTCTTCAGGCCTATTTGACGAGTTCTTAGAAGAAGACGAGGAAGCTGAGGAGGTAGAAGTAGGAAGAAAGATCACTAGGGCCGGCAGCTCCATGTACCGGTTCCAGGGATCAAACTGCAAGAAACAAGTAATTGATGACGTGGCAAGAAAAGCCAACATCGATCCTGATGGCTACCACTTCGTTAGACAGGGCAAAGTAACAGAAATAGTGGAGCAAAGCCCTATAGCAAGGCGGAAAGTCATAGATGATTTATCAGGCATCTCAGAGTTCGACGAAAAACGAGATGAGGCCTTAGAAGAACTTGAAGAAGTAGAAGAACAGCTCAAGGAACAGGAACTCCTGCTAGAAGAGAAAAAAGATTATCTCAAAAAACTGAGAGAAGAAAAAGAAATGGCTATAAAGTACAGAGAGCTAGAGAAACGCAAAGAAAAATTGGAGGCCTCCGTGCTCGAAGTGAGAAAGAGAGCTATTGCCAACAGGCTTGCTAATATTAATACAGACGTGTCCGACAACCGCAAACGAATAGAACAGCTGAACTCTGAGCTTGAAGAAATAGATAGTACCATAGAGGCTAAACAGGATCGAATAGAAGAAATCGAAGACCAACAGCAGAGCGGAAACGATGTTCAACACCTACAGAACCGGATAGAGAAAAAGGCGGGAGAGATAGAGAACAAGAAAGACCGTATAGACAGCCTAGAGAAGCAGATTAAGGAGCTCGAAAGCATGCAGAACCGCAGCAGATCCGGTAACCGTGCGGTCGACGCAGTACTAGGCCTAGGCTGGGACGGCGTACACGGAAGCTTTCAAGATCTTATATCTGCTGATGAGCGTTATGCTGTGGCCATAGAGACTTCTGCAGGAGGCCATATGAACGATATTGTTGTGGAAGACCGGGACGTAGCCACACGCGCAATTGATTATTTGAAAAGAGAGAACATAGGCCGTGCAAGAATGCTGCCTCTCGACAAAATAAAGGATCGCTCCAGATCCGCTAAATCAAGAATAGCATTGAAAAAGAAGGGCGTAATCGACTACGCAGGAGATTTAGTAAGCTATAACCCAAAATATGAGAAAGCTATCAACTATGTTTTCAGCGACACCGTGATAGCAGAGGACCTAAACTCAGTGAAAAGTATTGACGGCATAAGAGCAGTAACCCTTGATGGAGACGTCATGTCACGCGGAGGAGCTATGAGCGGCGGTAAAAAGAAGAAAAGAAGGAAGAAAAGCGGAGGCCTGTCCAGCAACTTAGACCCAAGTAAAAAGAAAAAGGAGAAGAAAAAAGTTGAGCAAGAACTGAAAGACCTTCAAAGAGACGTAGCAGAGCTAAAAGAAATGAAGAACCGCAAGGAACAAGAGCAAGAGACATCGGAAGACCTTATTCAAGAGAGAAAGGAGATACGCGAACAACTGAAAGATCTGCGCTCAAAACGTCAAAAACTGTACAGTGAAAGAGAGAAACTGAAAACGAAAGTCAACGAGGTCGGAGGCAAAAAAGCAAAGCTGAAAGCCGAACTTGAAAACGTGAAATCAGATATAGAAGAATACAATTACAGTTCTGAGGAATTAACAGGCCTTGATTCAAGCCCAGAAGATCTTAATGCCAAGAAAAGAAAAATAGTGAGAAAGCAGAACTCGATGGGGCCTGTGAACATGAGGGCGATCGAAGAGTACAAGGTGAAAAAAGAAGAGTTCGACGAATTCAACAAAAAAGTATCAGAGGTGAGGCGGGAAAAACTTGAGATAGAAGACTTGATAGACGAGATAGAGTCCGAGAAACGAGACAGATTCATGACAGTATACAACGAAATAGAGTCAAGCTTCTCAAGAATATTCGAACGATTATTCGGCGGCGGAGAAGGAAAACTCATTATAGAAGATGACGATATAGAGAAAGGCCTTAAAATCAGGGCCGCACCCCCAAACAAAGACCCTCATATAATTGAGGCCTTATCCGGCGGAGAACAAACCCTGACTGCAATAGCTTTTGTATTCGCGATTTTAGAGTATGAAAGCTCTCCTTTCTACATAATGGACGAGATAGACGCAGCACTCGACACAACCAATGCTAAAAAGTTGTCAGAACTGCTAAAAGACTACGCAGACGACAACCAGTTTATAGTTATCAGCCACGATGATACTACTGTAAGACACGCAGAAAGAGCATACGGAGTCTCAATGAGAGACGGTGTTTCGAAAATTAGAAGTATCGAACTATAAGACAACCCCTGTTTTTGGGCCGTTCTGAGAAGTGTAATTTAAATGTTAGAAAGCCCAAAAAATAGTTGAGGGGGACGGGAGGCAGAAAGATACAGATGGAGTCTTAGAAATGGATAAACAACAAGTAGAAATGATCGCAGACCAGCCCTGGGAAGAAACACTCGAATTCCTGACAGCCGATATGCCGCCGCAGGAAATAGACATCAAAATACTAGCCGACAGATACAGGCAATACGTCTCAGAAATGCACGAACACGACCTATCCATATCCGCCAAAGCAGTTAGAATATGTGCAGCCCTTCTAAATATGAAAACAATGGCAATCTATGCGCCAGAAGAAACAGAAAAAGAACAAATGGAAGAAAACCCTCTAAACTTCGAAGAACAAGAAAACGAAGAGGAAAAAGAAGAAAACCCTGTCGAAATAGGCCCAAAACTAGACATACCCGTCAAAAACAGGCCTAAACGCCGCATGAGATTCGAAGAGCTAAAAGCAGCTCTCGACGACGCACTCCAAGTCCACGAACGAAGAGAAGAACGGCAAGAAATGCGAATACAGATGGATCAGGCCTTCCAGATAGAGGAGGATGACATAACCGATAAACTGGACTCTTTGATGGACTCAATAATTTCGAGTGTCAAATCAAGCGACGAATCCATAGAGTTCGAAAACTTGCTCGATCAACGAGAACGCGAAGAAAAACTTGAGAAATTCAAACACGTTCTGCACTTGGAAAACGATGAAAAAGTAAGCTTAATACAGGAAGAATTCCTAGGAGAACTCCATGTAAGACCCGAACAGGTGAACTAATAAAACCATGAATTACAGCAGTGAGGCCTGGAAATAGAGATGGAAGAGAAAAAGGCAAAACTGGAGGCAGCGCTTTTCCTATCAGAAGATCCTTTAGAGCGGAAGGATATTGCCGATATACTGAACCTTGGTAGCATAGGTTACGTAGACATGCTTATCCAAGAATACAAAGAAATGCTTGAAGAACAGCATAGAGGCCTAGAACTGGTTAAGACGAAATCAGGGTACGAGCTAAAAGTCAAAAGCAGCCACATAGGAGACGTATCACATCTCGCACCCCACCAAGACTTGAACGACGGCGAGCTGCGTACGCTCTCCATAATCGCGTACAACGCGCCTGTGGAACAGAAACACATTATTGATGTTCGTGGCAATAGAGCCTACCAACACGTTAAAGAACTGGTAAAAAGAGGTTTCGTAAGTAAAGAAAAAGACGGCAGAACCGCTATTCTAGACACCACAAAATTCTTCCTAGACTACTTTGAAATAGAATCAATTGAAGAATTCAAGAACCAGCAAGAAGAGAACGTTCAAGAAACATTCTAGAAAACCGGTTTGAGCCAAAAGAAACAGACTATTAAATGATTGAAACTTAAACACTCCTACTAATGGAAGTAACCAGCCTGGACCTCTCAGTTCTAGAAAAAGAATTCGAACAACTGGAAAATGGACACGTCCAGAAAGTATACCAGAGAAAAAACGAATTAACACTAGAAATCTATGTACCCGGAGAAGACAAAAAAAGACTTTTGATAGGGCCTGACAGAGCATTCATAACCAAATATAAACGAGAAAACCCTACAAGACCTCCAGGATTCTGCATGGAGCTCAGAAAGCATTTAGGCCGACTAGATTCGATAGAACAAAGAGGATTCGACAGAATACTAGTCCTGAAAAGCGGAGACACCAAACTAATACTTGAACTATTCGGAAAATCAAACTACATACTGACAAAAAACGATAAAATAATAGGAGCGCTCAGAGAAGAGGAATGGGCTGAAAGAGAGATAAGAGTAGGACTAGACTACAAATTTCCCGAACCCACAGCAGATCCAAGAGGAGAAGACTATTTTAAAATGCTTCAAGACGGAGAACTAGTCAGAAGACTGGCCTCAGACCTATCACTCGGCGGAACGTACGCAGAAGAAGCCTGTAAAAGAGCAGATATAGATAAAAACACTGAAATAAAGGATTTAAGCGATAAACAAAAGAACCAGGTCAAAAATGCTCTGGACAAGCTTCTAAAGTCAGGAAAACAACCAGTACTCTACTCAGACGATCTGCCGAAGCGAGCAGCACCATTCACACTAGAAAAATACAACCACCTAGAGATCGAACAGTTCTCCACGCTATCTGAAGCCATAGACGAATACTACTACAGAAGGAAGAAACAGGAGCAGAAGCAGAGAAGAGAATCAAAGTATCAAGAAAAGCTTGAAGGCCTGAAAAGACAGAAAGAACAACAGGAAAGAAAAATCCAAGGCCTGAAAAAATCCTCTGAACAAAACCGTCGGAACGCAGAACTAATCTACGAAAACTACAACGAACTGGAAAAAGCAAAGTCAGCCCTAGAAAAAGGCCTTGAAAAACACAGATGGGAAAAAGTAGAAGAAAAAATACAGGAATCCAGTAAAGCAGAAAAAATCAAGGCCTTAAATAAGAGGAACAGGTTTTTCTCGTACGATGTCGGCGAATCCAGGCTCAAAATATTTCTGAACCAAAATCTCGAAGCTACAGCTTCCGGATACTACGATAAAGCGAAAGAATCAGAGTCAAAGATGGAAAGTGCTGAAAAAGCATTGGCAAAGACGGAAGAAAAAATTCAAGAACTGAGCCAAGAAGAACTTGAGCTAGAAAACGAAGTCATGGAGGATAAAACGCGTAAAAGAAGCAAGAAATGGTTCGAAAAATACAGATGGTTCTATTCTACAGACCAACACCTAGTAATACTCGGCAGAGACTCTCAAACAAACGAAATGCTTGTAAAAAAACACATGGAAAGCAACGATTTATACCTGCACGCCGACTTTGATGGTGCGCCAAGCGCAGTAATAAAAAACGGCCAAGATGCGCCTAAAAAAACGCTTGAGGAAGCTGCCAGAGCAGCAGTAACATTCACAAAAGCCTGGAAAGCAGGGATCGGCGCCGCAGACGTATACCGCGTGAAACCAGAGCAAGTAACCAAAGAAGCCGAACCAGGAGAATATCTTTCACAAGGCGCTTTCGTCATCAGAGGAGAGCGAGAATACATGCACAACATCAAAATCGATGCTGCTATAGGCCCGTACGAAATAGAGGAAGGCCTCTACATACCTATAGCCGGTCCTCAGCAGGCAATAGAGGAGAACTGCCCTGATTATGTTGTGCTTAGGCCCGGAAAGACTAAGAAGTCAGAGATTGCTAAACAAATCAATAGAAAATTCAAAGGGTACGACTTAGGCCTGGATTACATTATTCGAAGCCTCCCTCCAGGTAAAAGCCAGATAGAAAACTAGCTAAAGCAGTGTAAAAAGGTTTTTAGCTGGTTAAGTTTGTCAACTTTTTATTAAATACTAGTTCGAAACCTGATGCTACAACCGCTATTATTAACCCCCATACAGCAAACATTACAACAGGCATTCCCAATAGACTGAAGCCGTTCAACGGAAGGTTTTCAGCACCCCATATTCCGAAGTATGCATTCAGCAACGCCATAACAGTCCCTATAACTAAAGAAGAAGTCATGACAGCGCTTAGCTTCTTAAAGTCTCCATAGAACAAGTTGATAATTATTCCCTCTCCTTTTTGCCTGAACCTGAAATACTCAATCACAAGAAGCAACCCTGCTAACGCCATATTAAACATCAGAAACCTTAATCCCGGAGCCAAGTCGATAAATAGTAGAGCAAATGGCGCAGCAAGCAACAATAGGCCTATATGAACAAAATATTTGAACCGGTCCGATCCCTGAAACTCTTCAGTTATCATAACTTCAGCTCTAAACACCCTGTCAAGTATCCGAAATATACTGTAAGCCGGCAGAATCAGCACACCGTAGAGAAACGTCGTATCGATTACTTGATTGACAACATCTAGGAAAGTCATAGTTGAAAGATCTGCGACAAAAAAACCGCTCCAGACACCGGTAAGGTATGCCGCATAGATTTCTACGAAGAAACCGATAACAGCTCCCATGAAAACGACAAACAAGCCTAGCCCAGGCAGAGACGCTCTCTGATCCAGTATCGAATCCTGATCCGAGAAAAAGATATTCATAGAGTCAAAGAAGAGGAAAAGGCCTACACACATGAAAACATAGTTATTTCTAAGGTCTCCTACACCAAAATAGACGTTGAGAAGCGATAAAACAATTAAAAACAGGCCTGATGCCCCATAAGCTTTTTCGACCAGATAGTCCATGGAAACAATGGGTTAATCCCTGAATAAAACTGTTTTCCCTCACTCAACCCCGTTGAACAGCAGATAAAAAATTTCTGAACACTGTTCCAAGTATAATGGCGGGGTAGTGTAGCGGACTATCATCGTACCCCGGGGCGGTACGGACGGGCGTTCAAATCGTCCCCCTGCCATTTTCTATCCGCCTGATTCACAAAAATTTAGAAAACAGTGTTGTAGACTGTTCCGAAGGCTGCAGTCATGCCGACAGCCAAGAAAAATGCAGAAACCCATGCGAAAACCGTGAAACCTATCTTCTCCATATCCCTATTGCTCTTACCTTCAACCATGCCACTACCAATAACCGCTGCAATGATCGCCAGATTAGCAGAAACCGGAGCCCCCAGAAACACACCGACCTGAGCCATTATACCTCCCGCGCCCAAAGCAGCAATAGAACGCCTAGGCCCAATATTAGAGTAGTCATAAGATACAGCCTTAATAATCCTAGGAGAATACATCCAAGTACCAACAAGAATCAACACAGCACCAAACCAAATCAAAACAGTCTGAGAATAATCCAGAGCCATCAAAGGTCCCGAAACCAAGCCAACTGATCCTGCGCCCGTGGTATAGGCCATATAAGAAGCTGATGCAAGCAAAAGATACCTAATAGGCCTTTTAGCATCGCTAGGGACATACTTCTGCAGCAAAACCGAAATACTGTACGCCAAGCCGAGAGAAAAGATCGGGACGGCAAGCCAGTAAAGCACCACCTCGCTAACCCCTGTCCAGTTAACAGAACCGCCGAAACCATAAGCGCTGCCTATAACTGCTCCAACTGTCGTAAACGCGGTAGGCATTGGATAATCAGTCAAAACACTCACCAAAACCAGAATACCGGCAACAAAAAGTATTGCAGCTGCTTGAACAACCCCAATATCCGTTGTTAAAAGGCCTGAACCTATAGTGTCTGCCACATTCTGACCCTGAAGCACTGAGCCAAGAAAAGCAAAAATACCCGCAATAAGCGCAGCCCTTAACACGTTCATCGCCCCAGAAGAACTTACAGGCCCAAAAGTAGCTGCCACGCTCGAAGCACCTATCGAAATACCCATAAACGCTGCAGCAACAAAAGTTAATGCAAATACTATTTCCATCAACTACTACCTGAACTGTCCTTTCAAAGTATTTCTCTGCTTTTCATCCGGAACATTAATGTCCATAGAGTAACTCCCATCCTTCTCACACCGCAAGTCAGCTGAAAACTCCTTAACATCAAAGAAATACGGATTAAACTTCACCATCAGCTTCGAATAAATCTTCTCCTCTATCAAACGAACCGATCTAACCGATCCAGCCACTATAGGCCGGAAAAAACTTTTCGAGGCCTCTCTAATCTCAGAGTCAGGGCTCTCAGCCTTCACAACCTTCTTACTAGCCTTCACAGCATCTACACCAGCCTTACTAACATCTTCCTTCAGGCCTCCTGTTTCATCTTCAACTTTTTTCCGATCAATAGATGCTGCTTCCACAGTCTTGCGCTCAATTTCCTCTACAGAATCATCTTCTCTAGGCCTCCACTTATCAAATTTTTTAAGAGAGTCCTCGCTCACATCATCTTCCTGTTTGAAGGCTTCTTCGACTTCCCTCGCGAAACCCGCGATGTCCTCTATATCTCCCTTCTTTTTGACACCTGAATTGGTTTCTTCGAAGTCTTCGTCGTTCATGCTCTTTACTAATACTCTTTACCGTAACTAGTTTAAAACAATGATGCAGACCTGATCTCAGACATTATCTGCTCAAAAACATCCTCTATCGGCTTAGAACTATCTACTCTTACGCATTCACTGTTTTGCCGGGCTAACTCTCGGTATTTCAGAACCACTTTCTCCTGAAAACTGAGCTGTTCAAATATGTTGTCGTCCTCACCTCTTGATTCGACTCTGCTCATTGCGATATCAGCATCCACATCAAGAACTATTGCCAAATCAGGCGTCAACGCATAACGGTTGATATTCTCCACCCAGTCCCTGTCAGCACCCATCAAGCTTTGATACACTATCGAAGAATACATGTAGCGATCAGAAACCACGACCTCGCCATTTTCAAGACGGGGAAGAACATCTTCCTCCAAATGCAGCATCCTATCCGTAGCAAATGCCAACGCCACAGCCTCAGCAGAATAATCCCTGGAAGAAATCATCTCTTCAATCTTATCACCTACACAGCCGCCGTCAGGCCTTCTAGCACCATGTTCGGCCGTCCAATGCGCGTCGAGCTCTTCAGCCAGTTTCTTAGATTGAGTGGTTGTGCCCGCACCATCCCCGCCTTCTACCACAATAAAAGTACCGGAATAACTGTTCACAAAAAACTATAACCGGTTCAAACTATTTAACACAATCGACTCAAAAACCAACAGACATTATTACCTTCTTCCACACAGTACTAAACATGGCCAAAACACTTCGAAAAACCGTCACATTCCTAGAGCGACTCCTATCACCCGCTCTTGCAAAAATTCTCTACCCTCCTGTTGGAGCAAACACGGTTTGCATCCACGACGACCAAGTAATTGTTCTAGACATCGGAGAGGACTACAACTTTCCAGGAGGCCTGATAAACCCTAAAGAACATCCTTCTGAAACAGCGAAACGAGAATTTAAAGAAGAAACAGGCCTAAACACAGAAATTAAAGACCTAATAACAATAGAGACGGAGTTCAACGGAATAACAGGCATCCACTTCTTCTACAGCGCACAGCTTAAATCAGGCTTCGAAGACTCCATAAAATCATGGGAAGGCAACCCAACGAAAGTAGATAAGACCGATTTAAGGCCTGAAATGCAGAAAGTAATCGACAAAATTGAAAAAATATCATAACAGTTCGCAAACAAAAACAAGTTTTATGGAGCACCGCGATCTCTCCGAAGCCGATCCAGAACTGTATGAAACACTGAAAAACGAGGCCTCCCGGCAGGAAAAAGAAGGCCTAGAAATGATTGCTTCCGAAAACTTTGTACCCCTACAAATACTCCAAGCCCAAGGCTCAGTGATGACGAACAAGTACGCCGAAGGCTATCCCGGTAAAAGATACTATGCCGGATGCAAACACCACGATGACGCCGAAAATCTTGCGCGCGAAAGAGCTTGCGAACTTTTCAACGCAGAACACGCCAACGTACAGCCGCATTCAGGAACAACAGCCAACTTTGCAGCATACTTCTCAGTACTGGAAGCAGGAGACAAGATTTTAGGCCCTGTGCTTAGCCACGGAGGCCACCTGTCTCACGGACACCACGTAAACTTTTCAGGAGACCTCTTCAACTTCGAGACATACGCAATAAACCAAGAAACCGAAAGATTCGAATACCAAGACGTTCTAAAAGCTGCAAAGAAACACGATCCTGATCTAATCATCTGTGGATACTCAGCATACCCAAGAAAGGTTGACTTCAAAATGTTCAGAGAAATAGCTGATGAAGTAGACGCAATCCTAATGGCAGACATAGCGCATATATCAGGCCTTGTGGCCGCGGGCGTGCACGAAAATCCGTTCCCTGAATGCGACATTGTAACCACAACAACCCATAAATCCATTCGAGGCCCACGCGGAGGAATGATAATGTGCCAAAAAAAGTACGCAGACGCAGTTGATAAAGCAGTCTTCCCCTACAGCCAGGGCGGACCCCTAATGCACCAGATAGCAGCTAAAGCAGTATGCTTCAAAGAGGCCTCAAAACCAGAGTTCAAAAATTATGCGAAACAGATAATCAAAAACACTTCCGCGCTGGCAGAATCCCTAAAGGAAGAAGGAATAGAACTTGTATCAAACGGTACAGACAACCACTTAGTGCTTATCGATCTAAAAAAAGAAGACGTAACAGGTAGAGAAGCCGAAGAAGCACTGGAGAAGGCCAACATCATCGTAAACAAGAACATGGTTCCCTACGACCCTGAACCTCCAATGGTGACTTCCGGAATAAGAATAGGTACCCCTGCGCTCACGACCCGCGGAATGAAAACGGAGGAAATGAAAGAAATAGGCAAAACGGTCGCAGACATAATCAAAAGGCCTGAACCAGATGTCATAGAGAGATCCAGAGAAAAAGTGGAAATGCTAATAGAAAAATTCCCGCTCTACAGAGGGTCAGAAGTCGAGTACTGAAAGCAGACTACCGATAAATCTGCTCAAAGTTCAGCTCTCTTTCATCAAAATCATCTCTTTCAAGAAGATGATTCATATGAGCATCGGTAACTAGGGTGGCCAAACCCCTCTCAAACTCGTAAAGCGATGAATAAGGCCTAGTCATGAAAATAGATGTCTTATCTCCGCTCTCTTGCAGGGTTATGGCCTGATCAAAACTGTAGTTACCTCTCCAGTCTTCATTAACTGAAGTGAAGTACTGTTCTTGTTCCACTAGAAAGGAATAGATATCAAAATATAAAATCGTAAGTGGCGAGTAAACTTTTTAGGAGGGGTCAAAATACTTCGTGGAACATTACCAAGAACTGATTGAAAACGTACTTGCAAACGGAAACTACAAACCTAACAGGACGGGAGTCGACACCGTTTCAACTTTCTCTCAAACCTATAAAATTGACTTGTCAAAGGGCTTTCCGCTTTTGACAACAAAAGACATGTCAGGTTTCAGATGGAACTCTTTGATCCACGAACTGATCTGGTACTTCTCAGGAGAAGAACACATACGCAACCTGCAGAAGCACACCAAGATCTGGAACGCATGGGCCGACGAAAAAGGCAACCTACCTACTGCATACGGAAGGTTCTGGAGACGATATCCTATACCAGAAGATAACGCAGCGCTGACAGGCGAGTGGTGGCCAACAAACACCGGAGAATGGGTTGGAAAGGCCTCAGAGCAGTACCAGAAATCCGAAGAGGAGATCGAGAAAGGAATAGAAAGATGGGTCACGGAGGAAGAAGACGGTCGAAAAGTATTCGACCAGCTACAGTATGCAATCGACACCCTGAACAACGAGCACCCTTACAGAAGCAGCAACTCCCGCAGGATAATAATCAACGCCTGGCATCCTGCTAATGCAGCCGTATCAAAGCTTCCTCCATGCCATTTCACATTCGTGTTCAACGTACAAAATGGGAAACTTAACACACACCTCACACAGAGAAGCGCAGACATCGCGCTTGGAGTACCTTTCAACATAGCCGCCTATGCAATGCTCACAAAGATAATAGCGCAGAGAACAGGCCTAGAGCTCGGCGAATTCTCACACACTCTTGTCGACGCACACCTCTACTGTGGAAAAGACGAGAGAGGAAAATGGTACGAGGAAAACCTGGAGCGACTACAGAGCAAGATAAGAGAAGCAGGAGCCCGCGAAGACTATCTAGAAGTCAAAAAATGGATTGAAAAAGAAGCTCCAGAACAGGAAAAAGCATACGACCACATTCCAGGCCTCCTAGAACAGTTGTCGCGAAAACCTAGGGAACGACCGGAAATAGAGATCAGTAACAAAGAACTAGAAGACTTGGAGTTCGAAGATTTCAACATGAAAAACTACAATCCTCATCCAGGCCTTAAGTTTGCGGTGGCAGAGTAATGGAGGCCGAAAGCTATCAAAAAACATTTGAAGAACTGTATAGTATTGCAGAGTCTTTAGGCCCTGACGTGTTTAATGCCGGAGATATCGCCCAGCATACAGATATGGGATCCATGTTCGTTTCTAATAGACTGCATGAAATGTGTTTAAGGGACTCTTATGACCTGCACCTAGTTCAAAAAGAGCCTTTTAAAATCTACAGTACAGAGCCTCATGCTAGAACAGATCGGTTTGAAAAAAGGTCAGAAGGATACTTACAGGTCTTAAATGCATTGAGCCATCAAGAAGCTCTTTCGGGAGAGGAAATCAGAAAAATAGCTTGTCACTTCAACGCCAATGACTCCTTATCAGCACGGCTAGATAATATGGGCCTGCTTGAGGAACAGCTTCGAAACCATTCAAAAATCGAATATATGCTAGAGAAAGACGAGTACATATGGCAAGGACACGATGAGCTTTGAAAAAATATTCTTGGAAGTCTACAAAGTTCTCGATGAAGAAAACATTACGGAGTTCTACTCATCAGACATTTCAAACCGTATAGAGATTGACTCAGGAAACATCGGAAGAGCATTGTCTCACGTAATCAGAGAATACGACCTGCCGCTAACCTACGAACGAGAGACACCAGCAGACCCACTACTATTTACCTTGGAGGAGGAAATAGAGTTCGAAGAAGTGAAAGAAACGTTATCCTTTGATGAACGCCCAGAAAACCCTGAAAAAGCACTGCTAGAAGACGCAAAACAGAGAATAGATGCAAAAACTTACTCAGACTATAAACTAGACAATCTGCTCCGAGAATGCGCCTCACAGTACTACAAACGATTCTGCACCCAAGCAGAGCACGCAGCTAAAGCAAAAGAAACCCTACAAGACGAAGGCCTGATCGAAGGAGACCGCTTCGAAGGCTGGCATGTAAACACAGATTAACCCATGGAAAAAATAATTATAGCAGCAATAGACGAGGAAAACGGCATAGGCCGAGAAAACAAATTACCGTGGCATTACCCAGAAGACCTCAAACATTTCAAACAACAGACCACTGGCCACACCGTCTTAATGGGCAGAAAAACCTACCAATCCCTGCCAGAAAACTACAGGCCTCTACCCAACAGAGAAAATATAGTTCTTACCCGTTCCAACCCAAAACTCCATGAACGTGTGAAAAAAGCGAACAGTCTTGCGGAGGCCTGGAAAAAAGCCTCAAAAGACAAAATCTTCATTGCTGGCGGAGAAACAGTTTATAGACAGGCATTACCAGAAGCAGGTAAAATGATTTTAACCCGCATACCAGGCCTTCATGACTGTGACAGCTTTTTCCCAGAATGGGATGCTGAAAAATGGAGGTTGGAAAGCTCCAAAGAAAACAGCGGATTAGTGTTCGAAGAATATACTAGAAAAGACTTAAACACTGAGAAAACCAAATTCTAGACAATGAGTCAACAGGAGATGAGCGTTGAACTCTTCGGACGCCAAGCCAACTTCGAATACTCGGAGACCTGGCTAGGCTACTCCATTCTAGGCCTGAGAATACTGATGGCCTGGATATTTATCCAAGGCGGGATCGAAAAGATTTTAGACCCCGAATGGAGCTCGACAGGATTCCTAGAGAACAACGTGGAAGAAGCTAACCCTTTCTACGCGTTATTCCAGTTCTTCATACAGCATCCTGAAATAGTTGATCCCTTGGTAATGTACGGACAGCTACTGATTGGTACCGCATTACTGCTAGGGATTGCTTTCAGATTCGCTGCAGCCATGGGAGGCCTACAGATGATCTTCTTCTGGCTTGCAAGCTTCCAAGCAGGATTTGCAGCAGGCCTGCCAGTCGATCACGGATTCATTGTGACAGAGACACTGGTTTACGCCGTGCTACTGTTCGGGCTTGGAGCATGGGGTGCAGGAAGACTGTTCGGAGCAGACGCATACATTGAAAGAAATGAGCTTGTAGAAGACAACGCCTGGCTGAAATACCTGCTAGGATAAAAAAAGTTTTCTCCAACTCCTAATTCTCTTTTTTTTATTCCACTGTTAATTCAGCATCGTGGCCGCCGTGAAGCGTGCAATCAACTAATGCGTCATCCAGTTCTTCTGAGGCCTCAACTTTCACGGTTTCCTCAGGTTCAATAATCTCATCAACATCAAGCTCCGGAATAGTAACCGTGTGCTCAACACTGCCCTCGTTGTAAAATACAATCTCATCTCCTAAAGCCGCTTCAATCTCGTCAGCTTCCATGCCTTCCTGCTGAAAATGCATTTCGCCAACTAACACTCCTACATCAGCTTGTTCAAACTCTTCAGGATAATCTGTGTCCGAATCCAAGCATCCGCTAGTAATAAGCACTAACAAGACGAGGCCTAAAACCAATTTGTTCATAGAAAAATAAATCAGTCTCAGCAAATTTAAGGCCTGTGGGAAAACTAACATAAAAGTGGATAAAAACAAATCCGTTTATGCATAACAAATCTAAAATCTTTCACGCTCTAAAAGAAGGGCCAGCAACATTTTCGCAGGTTAAGAAAAAAACAGGCCTAGAGAACGGAGTTTTACAGCACTACATCTGCAGCAAGGATTCAATACAGAAGAAACGGGGCGCAGTGATGCTGAAAGGTGAATGCAAGGACTGCGAACTAAGAAAGCCTTGTGAAACTGAATGCCTTAAGAAAATACTGAAAGACGACAAGAAAAACCAGATTCTGAAGCTCCTGAACAAAGGCCTGTCTCAGGCCGAAATCGCTGAAAAACTAGGTCTTACCCCTCCTACGATCAGCCACCACGTCAATCACATGAAGGATGTAGGCCTTATAGAAAACGATAGGCCCATCCCGACCGCAGTAACTCATGAGCGAAATGAAACAAAATAAAGAGGTTTTTCATCCCTCTGGGCGCAGGTTTTTCATTCTTCCACTCGGATCGGTTCTTTCTGTTTTCTAGTTGCGGCGTATGCTAGGCCTCCTAGTATCAGGAGTATGAGGAGTAGGAGCGGCCAGAATTCTGAGACCGCGTCCGTAAACTGTCCTGTTAGGTCTTCTTCAGGCTCCGGTTCTATTGGTTCTTCAGGTTCTGGTTCAGGCTCAGGATCGGGCTCTGGTTCAGGAGTTGGTTCTTCTACCGTGAGGTTTCCTGTTTCCTCATCGTCTTCAGTTGCTATTCCATGCGTGCCTTCGCCTACAGACAGTTCTGATGTGTCGAACTGTTCGAAGACTATCTCTTCTTCATCCTCTGGTTCGAGCGTAGTGTTCTGTTCATCTACTGTCTGGCCGTCTATCTGGAGTTGTACTGTCTGATTGTCTTCTTCATTTCCTGTGTTGGTTATAGTTGCGGACACATCGAATACGTCTCCCTGTATAACTGTAATTTCAGAAGGCTGAAGATCGTCGACTTCGAAGAAGGCCTCTTCACCAGGTTCGTCCACGACATGGACATCATTGCCATTATCATTGTCATTATCGTTATCATTGTCGTTGTCGTTTTCTTCTTCATCTATGTCGTCTGGCTCTTCTGTTGCGTAAACAGCGTATACTGAAAAGGCTTCTGCCTCTCCTATCACGTAGTCTTCTCCTGTTTCTGTAGTTACGTCAACCCAATCATTTTCGTCTTCATCAAAGTAATACATTTCAAAATCGTGTTCATCAAAATCCTCGACTTCTTCCTCATCGTAAAATATTGTGACCGTGCCACTAGCTTGGTTATCCACCAATACCTGAACACCTCTAACAAACTCTCCAGGCCCATCAACATCGATGTTCAGAGTTTCAAGCTTCTCCTCGTCATCGATCTGGTTGAGGCTTGGAAATACCTCCACGTCAGAAACGATCTCAACCTCTGACATCTCAGTAGTCAACGTCTGTACAAAAGGAGTATCAATATCTCCGAGCTCATAAGTCCACATATCAATTTCGTAATCACCCGTCAAGAACTCCTCATCAGAATCCACACCTAACTGGCCAATACCCGAATCAAAACTGTCTACATCACACACATACGTAGTATAATGATCCTCATCTTCAACAGGCCTACAATCGGCATTACCGAAAGGTTCAGAAACATCCTCATCATCAGAAACATTAATCCATACGCCTTCAGAAGAAATATCCTCCTCTAACTCAAAATCCTCTCCCAGCAACTCGTCCATAGGATAGTCCTCACCCAACATGCCAGAGGCCTCATCCTCGATAGTAGGAGTTTCAGCGGCCGCAAAACCACTCACAAAAATCAATACAAAAATTGCTATCCCCAGCTTTGATCCGTCACCACGCATTTTCAATACCACAGAACACTTATACAAACCAACGCTTTTATTTCTTGCCTCTAAACACTGAACTAAACAATATACAATCGTTAAAACATGTTTAAAGAAAAAACACTGTTTAAAAATATGGGACCTGTCCTATACAACTCTAAAAAGTTGTCTTACAACATGTTTAACATTTTGTAAGAATCTGCAGCACTGAGGAAAATCCAACAAGTCACTGTTTCAACTTGTTCATCCTTGTAGCTGAAAAGAATTTGTCCCCGTATAAACATATGTGAAAGTAGAAAACCTGGATCTCTCGGAAAACCTGAAGAACAAATACATCGAATCAGGCATAGTTGAACTAAATCCTCCGCAACAACAAGCAGTGGAAAAAGGCCTTCTGGACGGCGAAGACCTTATCGTGGCCTCACCAACCGCCTCGGGGAAAACTTTTATCGCAGAGCTGGGCCTCTCCAAAAAAACCGTGGAAAAAGGGAAGAAAACTGTTTACATCGTGCCGTTAAAGGCCTTAGCATCTGAAAAATACTACGACTTTTCCGAACGCTACAAAGACCTAAACGTCAACATGAGCGTAGGAAACAGCGACGACGCAGGAGAATACCTAGACAACTCAGACATCGTTATCGTAACAAGCGAAAAAATGGACTCCATGCTTCGGCACAACCCCAGCTGGATCCATGACATAGGCCTTGTAGTAGTAGATGAAATACACTTGCTAACGTCAGAAAACCGAGGCCCAACGCTAGAAGTCACTTTAACAAGGCTGCGAGAACTCCTAGACTTCCAACTACTAGGGCTTTCCGCGACAATCAGCAATGCAGGAGAAATGGCCGACTGGCTTGACTCAACACTAGTCAAATCAGATTACAGACCCGTAGAACTGAAGCATGGAGTCTACTGGAACTCAGAAACCGAATTCTTTACCGGGGACGAAGAACCTGAAAAGAAAACTGAAAGCCCTGATGGCTGGAGCACAGGAGCAGAATTAAAAGATGAGAAAGAAGTAGAATCAGAAGTAATCGATGTAAACCACGGAGAAAGCCGAGGAACATTGAATCTCTTGCTCGACACACTAGAAAAAGATAAACAAGCAATAACGTTCTGCAACTCGCGTAAAGGCGCAGAGAAAGAATCAGACAGAGCCGGAAAAATAGTTAGAGATCAACTCAATAGAGAAGAAAAAATACAGCTAGAAGAATACAGCGAAGAAGTTCTGAACGCATTAGGTTCACCTACTTCACAGTGCAAAAGACTGGCAAAAAACATTGAAAGAGGAGCAGCATTCCACCACGCAGGCCTTATAGCCAAACAGAGAAAAGCCGTTGAAGAAGCATTCAGGAAAGGCCTAGTAAAATCAGTTTCAGCCACGCCTACACTAGCAGCAGGCGTAAACCTTCCCGCATACCGAGTTATTGTAAGAGACCTGAAACGCTACACCGGTAGCGGGATGGACTTCATACCAGTACTAGAATACGAACAGATGTCGGGGAGAGCGGGAAGGCCTAAATACGATGACCAAGGAGAAGCCATCAGCATTGCTAAACAGCCTGCGATGAAGCAGGAGATTTTAGAACGATACATTTTAGGCGATGCGGAACGGATACAGTCGAAACTGAATGTTGAGCCAGTGTTAAGGATGCATACTCTGGCCTTAATCGCGTCAAAGTTCTGTGGATCAATGGAAGAGCTTCAAAGATTCTATGAGAAAACTTTCTACGCATACCAGTTTGGAGATCTCTCAAGCGTCAAAGACAAAATCGAAAAAGTCGTGAAAACCCTAGAAGACTACGGTTTTGTCGATACAGAAAGCTTTGAGGCCTCAAAACTTGGGAGAAAAGTAAGCGATCTCTATATCGATCCTGATTCGGCCTACCACATGATAGAGTGTCTGGAAAAGGCTGATGGTAGCGAGACGCGAGATATTTCATACCTGTTTATGCTTTCGAGAACCTCAGAGATTCGTTCTCTCAACGTGAAGAACAAGGAATGGTCTGACTACGACAGGATGTTGATGGATGCGGAACCATATCTGCTGGAGGCCGTGCCTGAGGAGTGGGACGTGAGTTACGAAAAGTTTGTAGGATGTATGAAGACTGCCATGATGATGAATGCATGGGCCTCCGAGATGGATGAGGAAAGAATCATGAATGAATTTGGTACCGCCCCCGGAGGTATCCGCGCAAAGATGCAGAACGCCGACTGGCTG
>LKMX01000006.1 GCA_001564035.1 Nanohaloarchaea archaeon PL-Br10_U2g27 | reverse complement strand
AGGTCATGCACAGCATGCGTCTACACGTAATCTGAGGAGTAAATATGTTGGAGGTTTTTTTGTGTAACAGTAGCCTTATTCTGAGTCTGTAGTTGCGGTTAAGGCCCGGTTTTTTTATTCCAACCTTGGTTTACATAGTTTTCTTATTTAAATCTCTGAGTTGCTTATGCATAGGTAAGGTATTTGGGGTTTTGAGCTAGCTATGCATTTTATGGTGTTGACTACTAAGATTTTTATTAAGTGAGATCTAAGGTTCAGGCCTGCCTTTTTTGTGGTTGATATTTTAAAGCTGAGGCCTTATGTTTGTATTATCCGATTAGGCCTATTTGGTCTATGAGGGGGTGTAGCTCAATCCGGGAGAGCGACCGCCTCCAGTAACTGCTACAGCAGTTAACAGTGTTTGATGGCTTTGAGCCATCTCTCTGGTAGCTGGAGGGATGAGAAGCACTGCTTCTGTAAGAGGGAGGCAGTTGAAGAAGATCTGTGATCTTTGCTTCGATGATTAGATCTCTCTGAGCCATTCTTGGAATGGTTCCTGATGATCGGTCTTTCAGAAGATCGTTGGGGTTAGCGGTAGGTTGCAGGTTCAAATCCTGTCGCCCCCATGATTAATTTTTTCAAGATTAGTCACGATACAGATAGGTTTTTTGTCGTTTCTTTCGTTGAATTTGGGCCTAATTTTGTGTGAGCTTTTAAAAGATTCTTAAATAGTGGTTTGATATGAGCCAAGACATTGATTTGGATGCTACTGTGGATGATGTGAAGCAGCAGATCAGGGATGCAGAAAACCCTGATTACAAGGCTCTTCTTGAGGCTGAAGAAGCCGGCAAGGACAGGAAAACAGTCAAAGACTTTCTACAAAGCAGGATTGATAGTGAAGAGGTAGAAGTAGAGGATGCTGAAGATGATCTTGTAGAGCAGATTGAAGAAGATACGCGTGGAGGCCTTTTAGGAGGCTTTTCGCGTGAAGCTTTGCTTGCTGCAGGACTGGCAGGAGGCCTTTTAGTAGGCTTGATGTTTGGTCTTGTAGTTGACTTCTATGAAGCTGAGGCAGAGATTTCTTCGAGTGAAGCTCAGGACAGAGTTGAGAGCATTGTAGAGCTTGAGGCTGAAGAGTACGAGTTCACTGATGATCCTGAGATCGTTAGTGGTATGTACTATGTTCCTATGGAGCTGACTCAGACCTTTGAAGAAGGGAATGAGACTCAGACTGAGGACTTCGAGCAGGCGTTTTATTTGACGACTGATGGAGTCTACTTGTTCCCAGAGCAACAGGATCCTATGACAGGCGAGACGTTTATGCCTATCGACATTGATGCTCAGATTGAAATGTTTGAGCAGCAGCCTGATCCTGAAGAAATGCCTGAGGAAGGCGAGATGCCTGAAGAAGAACTTGAGGAAGGAGCACAAGAAGAGCTTCCTGAAGACCTTGAAGAAGAGCTAGGCGAAATTGAAGTAGAATAATTTCTGCTTAATTTCAGCCGTTCAACATATTCAATTCCTTTCTTTTTTATTCGGAGTTGCAGAAGAAATTGATTTAGGCCTTGGGTTTCGAATTCTTCAATAGGTGAATTAAATTGAAACTAGTTGAACTACCGTATGAGTACGATGCGCTTGAACCATGGCTATCTGAGCAGGTATTGAAGTGGCATCATGACACGCATCATCAAGGATATGTAAACGGATGGAACGCTGCAGAAGAAAAACTTGAAGGGCAAAGAACGGAAGGAGACTTCTCTGATACAGGAAGTATACTCAGAAGTTTCACGCATAATTACTGTGGAACAGTTCTTCACAACAGATTTTGGAACAATTTGTCGCCTAACGGCGGAGGAAAGCCTGAAGGACAGCTATTAGAAAAAATTGAGGAAGACTTCGGCAGCTTCGAGGCTTGGAAAGAAGAGTTCAAGGCCGCTGCTTCAGCTGCTGGAGGCTGGGCGCTACTTGTATACATGCCAATGACTGATGAGCTGCACAACGTGGTTGTAGATAAGCATGATCAGAATGCTGTATGGGGCGCTCACCCAGTCCTAGCGCTGGACGTATGGGAGCACAGCTACTACCACGACTATGGGCCTGACAGGGGAAAGTTCATAGACAACTTCTTTGACTACGTGGACTGGGAAGACGTTGAACAAAAATTTGATGAGATAACTTCCAAGTTCTAAACTCATCCACTTTCTTTTGCTTTTTTTTCTTTTCCACAGGCCATAGTTAAGGCCTTATAACTTACTTTCCGAATATTTGGTTATGAAAGATGTCATAGTTATAGGAGGAGGCCTTGCAGGACTCCAGGCAGCAGTTTTCGCGGCAAAAGCCGGGGAAGAAACACTATTGCTCGATACAGAGGAGTCTCTAGTTCTAAATACTTCAAATATTCAAAATCTGGTTGGTTTTGACTCTGTAAGCGGCCAAGAGTTGTTAAAAAAAGGTAAGGAGAAACTCGAAGAATTCGATGGAGAGATTGAAAACGAAAAAGTAACTAGTCTAGAGAGGACAGGGGAAGGCCTGAAGGTTGAGACTGAAAACAATGTTTATCGATCTGAATACGTGGTAATTGCTTCAGCAGGAGACCTCAGCTTTATTGAACTCGATATAGAGTTTGAGGAAGGTGTTGAAGGCCCTTATATGATGGATAAACACATAGTCACAGACGATTCGAATAAGGCCGTAGAAAAAGTCTATGCAGCAGGCCTTGCTAACACATGGGAGTACCAGACGAGTGTGGCGATAGGTGATGGGGCTAAAGCAGCAGTAAACCTTCTAACTGATAAGTATGGAGAGCCTTACGAAGACCACGATACATAGGCCTCGAATTCTATATTTTGAAAACCGGTTTTCTTTAAGTTTACTTTTCACACCTAATATCGTTCTCAGTATTTAATGAGGCGTGTTTATTTTCTTATTTTTCTAGTTTTAAAGCGTTAACTATTTATTTTTTGGTTTGCGTCAGCTTTGTTGGTTATGGAATCTAAAAAATCTGTATATTCTTTTGAAGAAGAAAATGTTCCTGAGAAGGCTGTCGATGAGTTTCTTGACGAGTTATATCTTGATATTCGAGAGAATCAAGGCTTAGAGGAGACTGAGGTAAACCGGCGTTTGAGGAATTACGTTAGAGAAAACTTTGATCCATACTGTGGTATACTTGAGATTTCTAGGAGCGGCCAGATCCGTGAAAGGTTTCTAGACGAATGGAGTGTTGTTAACGAAGATTTAGAATATAGAACGATTTAAACAGTCTAAATTTTCCTTTCAATCTCTCTCAATCCGTCTACCAGTCGGGGACCGGGCCTATTCAACAATGCATCGTCTACAACATAAATATTTCCGTTTTCTACAGCAGTTATACTTTGCCATTCAGGCCTGTTTAGAACTTTTGAAGTATCAACATTTTTACCTGCTCCGCAGACGTTCAAAAAAATGTATTCTGGATCAAAACGTTTCAACCTGTCAAGTTTAAACTTTCTGCTCCGCTCTTCACCGATAAAATACTCTCCATCTCCCTCTTCTATCAGGCCTGGAATCCAGTTGCCTGAAACCATTTGCGGACTCATCCACTCCTCACAGTAAATTCTGCGACCCTTCAAATCAGTTTTTCCAATTCCTCTCCTCATTTCTTCCACAATCCTAGAGGCCTTATCTTTTTCACCGAGTTCTCTACCAACTCTTACTATGCTTTCAAACACTTCTTCCAAAGAGGACGGGTTTACTTGTAACGTTTCGTAACCCATTTCCCTGATTTTTGAGGCCTGCTCATTCTGAAGAGCGTCACTCAACAAAACTATATCTGGATTAATCTCCTCTATTTTACTGTATCTGAGGGCTTGGCTCCAACCACCTATACTAGGTTTTTCTAACGCTTCTCTAGGGTGGTTGCAGAGTGATGTGGTTGCCGCCAGGTTTTTTTGGAGGCCTAGTTTGTAGATGATTTCGGTGTTGGATGGTGCTGCAGAGATGATCTTCATTAACAGTTAACAAAGTTGTGTTCCAATAATATTATTTTATGGTATTCAAGGTTGGAGCACATGTATCGACTTCAGGCGGAGCAAAAAAAGCAATTCAAAGACAGGAAGATGTTGGAGGCAACTGCGGACAGATATTCGCTGGGTCTCCAAGGACTTGGAAGGTGGCAGAGTATACTGATGAAGAAGGAGAGGCCTTCAAAGAGGCAGCTGATGAAAAAGGTCAAGGCCCTTATGTGATTCACTCGACTTACTTGGTTAACTTGGCCACGCCTAAAGATGATTTATTGGAGAAGTCCAAGAAATGTATTCAGAAAGAGCTTTACGCTGCTGAAAAACTTGGTGTTGAGTACGTTGTTTTCCATCCTGGGGCGCACACCGGCAGCGGGAGAGAAAACGGTATCGAAACGATTGTCTCGGCGGTTGATGACTTGGATATTCCAAGTTCGGTCACGTTATTGTTCGAGAACACTGCTGGAAAGGGCACTACATTGGGCAGATCGTTCGGCGAGCTCAGAGAGATGGTCGAAGGCACGTCACAAGACAATGTTGGAGTGTGTATTGATACGTGTCACGCACATGCGGCCGGCTACGAACTGAGAGAAGAACAAGGATTCAACGATATGATCCAGGAAATCAAAGAAGATTTAGGCCTAGAAAATGTGAAAGTACTTCACTTGAATGACTCGAAAGATGAGAAAGGCTCAGAGAAAGACAACCACGAGCATATTGGCGAAGGAAATATTGGCGATAAAGGATTCTCTAATGTTATTAACTGTGAGGCGTTCCGAGACTTGCCAATGATTTTGGAAACTCCGACATCTGATGGCAAGAGTTACAAAGAAAATATAGAGAAAATTAAAGAGTTGAGGGGTTAAGACGTTTTCTAGCAGTTTGGGCCTAAACTCATTTTTATCAACCCTTCATTTTCTCCGAACTGGTAGATATCTTCTACTTCTGCCCCGTCCTCTAGGTACAGTTCTATTTCTTCTCCCTCTAAATGAATATTCTCGCCTTGATATACTTTTTGCAGAGTGCTGTTTACTCTTAAAACGCCTGAATCAGCGTCCTTTACTGCGACATTCTCAAAAGTGTATTCTGCTCCATCTATATTCACTGTTGTTTCTTCTTCAGGCCCAAGCTCTAAATCATAGCATTCATCGTCTAATGCCTGATCTACATCTTCCAAGTTGTTTTCTGATGTGCAGCCTGCTAGGCCTGTAATTCCTGCTCCAATGCCAGCAAGTACTTCTCGTCTATTATAATTATCCATAATTTGTTACTATACAGTAACACTTAAATATTGTTTCTTCTGTCCGAGGCCTCATCATTAAAACATTCTGTTGTCTAAATATATTTACAGAAAATTATTCTCTATTAGAATAGTTAAAATTTAATTTAGGTAAGATAGAAAATGGCAGAAATACATAAAGATCAGAAAGTAGGCGTCTTCGTTGACGTTCAAAACATGTACTATAGTGCAAAAAACCTTTACCAATCTAAAGTAGACTTCAAAAAAGTATTAGACGCAGCAGTTGTTGATAGAAAGCTTTTAAGGGCTTCTGCATACGTTATTAAAGCAGATACTCCTGATGAAAATAATTTCTTTGAGGCCTTAAGGAAAATAGGCTACGAAGTCAAGATCAAGGAGTTGAAAGAGTTTTATGGAGGACAGAAGAAAGGAGACTGGGACCTCGGCATGACAGTCGATATGGTGCAGCAAGCTAAAAAGCTTGATACGGTCGTTCTTGTGACTGGTGATGGAGACTTCGCAGTACTTGTAGACCATCTAAAATCTATGGGCTGCAGAGTTGAAGTCATGAGCTTCGGTAAAAGCAGTGCCAAAGAAATCCGTGAAGCGGCAGATAACTTCATAGACATGGATGAGAACCATGAAAAATACTTGGTGAACAAATAATGAAATCAATGCACAACGTCAAGGCCTCGGAAGTAATGAACGAAAACTTTCCAAAAGTCTCTAAAAACGATTCTATAGGCAGTGTAAGAGATTTTATGGAGGATAAAGGCCTTAGAGCAGTTGTAGTTGTGGAAGGAGAAGTTCTTGAAGGAGCTATCAGCTACAGGGAGTTAATCAGACACGTCCAGTACAATGAATCAACAAAGCTGGGAAAAGTAATCCACACTCCTCCAGAGTTCGATCCGGAGAACACTCTTGTAGAACTGGCAGATCTCAGGGTAGAATCAGGTAAGAAACTTCTAGTCTACACGGAAGGAGATAAACTAAAGGGTATAGTGTCTGACGAAGAATTTTTGCAGGCCTGTGCAGAAGTAGAGGAGTTTGAAAACTATTCTACGAGAAATCTGGCTTCGCATGAGCTTATAGAGGTTTTTGAAGATGATCCTATTGATAAGGCTAGGAATTTGATGTTGGACAAGAATATTTCACGTCTTCCAGTGCTGGATTCTGAAGGAGACTTAGTTGGCGTGCTTAGATCAACGGATCTATTGAAAATGCTTGTCTCCCCAGAGTCTCCTAGAGACTCAGGTAGTGCGCCTAACAGGTTTGATCAAGGAGCCCGGGCAGGAGAGAAAGAGTCAATGTCAGATATTCCTGTAAGCGAGGTTTACAATCCTAATCCATTAACAGTAGAAGGATTCGGAGACAGTAAGGATGCAGCGGAAAAAATGGTTGAAAAAAACGCTACAGACATTATAATAGTTGAATCTGGCTATCCAAAGGCGATTCTCACAGTAAAAGATTACGTAGATTACCTAGAAGACCATTCTTTCCAAGACATGGTGCTAGTGAACCTTGTAGGCCTAGAAGTTGAAGAGGAAAAGGCTGCAGTCCACCAAAAAATAGCTAAGCAGTTAAGAGGATCTCTGGGTAGGAAGCTGAAAAGGCCTGAAGAACTTTCGATGCATGTTAAGAAGCATGATAAAGACGGTAAAAGGCATCGTTACGAGTTGATCACTAAGCTCCACTCTGAGTATGGGATGATCACGACGACTGTTGAGGCCTGGGACCTTCTTGAAGCTGTTGATAAAGCGTTGGATGAGCTTAACACGGTTGTCCGTAAGAAGAAGGAGAAGGCGACTCAGTAAACTGGGTCTTCACTCATTTTTTCTATTTTACTTTCTGTTGACAGACACATTTTTCTAAATGTTAACGTGTTCCACATCAAGTAGATAAATACAAATATTAACGCTAGGAATAGTGGGTACTGTGCGAAAGGCACGTCAGTAAGCACCAGCATGTAGTATGACCAGTAGGCTAGGAAAAGCATCATCACGCTGATTAAAATCAAAAGCCGCTTAGAGAACTCCTTAACAATATCGTCTTCAATGTGCTTGGACGTGTTGTACACAATGAAAAAACTCATTAAACCTACAGTCACTGTTATAGAAGTGCTCACGGCAAATAACGCCTGATCAATGCCCATACAGTTAAACACGATAAGCTGTTATATAAAAACAGGTCCTAAACGCCTCTTAAATTTCTCCAGACATCACGGAGAATTTCTAAGACCGTATCTCCAGCCTACCCGACTTGAAAGAGCCAAGCACACGTCCAGCTAAATCGCTGTCCTTAGTCAAAGACACCTCACCAGACTTCCCGACAGTAGCAGTGAACAAGAACTCATCTCCATCATACACATCTATGTCCATACCTGCATACGGACTGCCTAAATCTATAACAATAGAATTGCCGCGTTCTGTCACTTCAAAATCAATTGTAGATTTCAAAGTCTTCTTAGCAGGCTCAACATTTATATTGAGGCCTAAATCTTCCTCCAGCTTATCAATATTTTCGCCTCCCTTACCGATTACATAGGGAATTTCCTCTTCCTTAACGAATAACGTGATGCTATCACTGGAAACAAACTCTATCCTCGGATCACTGACTTTACCGGCTAAAAAATGTTCTATCTGCTTCCTGGCAAGCCTCTCAGCACCCGATTCATCTCTATCATCTACAGGGATGACAACTGTCTCCTCGCCATAAGTATAGATTTCGTAAACAGGAGTCGCGTCCTCAAAACGCCTGATCTGGATAACAGGCCTGGCAAGATCTTCTTCAACCATGCCTTCAGGGACTTTAACAACCATCTCGAGCTCGTAAACCTCTGCAACCTCTGCATTCTCAATAAAAACAACAGTATCACATACTTGAGGGATCATACCAAGTTCTAAACGCCCTATCAATCTCTGGACTGCGTCCACAGCTTCAGAAGCGTGAACAATCCCGATCATCCCTACACCGGCCATTCTCATGTCGCTGAAAACCTCAAAATCACTGGTTCTCCTAACTTCGTCAAAAACAGTGAAGTCAGGCCTTACCAACAACAAGAAATCGCCTGTATTCTCCATTGAATCATCTAAAGCAGTATACTGCGTTATATCAGGCCCTACATCCAGGTCTCGCGGTTTTTCCATAGTCTTCACGATCCGCTCCTGGGATTCGTAATGCTCTGCCAAGGCCTGCGCAAAAGTCGATTTCCCGTGGCCGGGTGCTCCTGCTACTAGAATTCCCTCGGCTTTCTCATCAAGCCGTTCCACAAGCTCTTCCGAAAGCCCGTAATCGCTGAGGCTTACCTTGGCTACAGGCCTTACAGCAGTTATTTCTGCTGCCTCAGAAAAAGGAGGCCTGCTTATGGCTATTCTGTACTTTCCGTACTGTATTACTGTTGCTCCACGGCCTTCCATTTCGATAAGGCCTTTTTCCGAACTTTCTGCAGCCTCTACCGTCTTGTAAATCAAAGAATTCATTTTTTCTCTTTGAAGCGGTTCATCACTTGTTTCTTCGAGTTTGAATGCTCCTGGTAGGCCTCTTTTGGCTTTTGGCTTTGAGCCTTCTTTTAGATGTATGCTCATTGTTTCTTCGTCAAAGAACTGTTCGAGAGGGAATTCTACTTCGTCTTCTGATTCGAAAAGTTTTACTTTTAATCCTTTAGCCTCTGCTATACGGGCCTGTACTATGTCTGCTGTGTAGAGGGTTGCTTCTTGTTTTTCCGCTATATCTCTTATTAGTGCATCTATTCTTCCGTTTCTGGCGAGTTCTATTTCCTCAAGTGTTGGTTTACGCCCTGTAAAGGTTACTTTTATTTTCTCTGATTCCAGGGATTTGAGTTTTTTTATCTCGTTTATTCCTGTAAAACCTGTTTCTTTCCCGTTGTTTGCTTGATTTTCTAGTTCGTCGACGACAAACTCAGGTATTATAATTTCGCCCTCTAACTCTTCTCTGTCGGCAAGTATTGAGAGATGGCCGTCAATAATTACCGAGGTGTCGGGAACGATTTTACTAGTCATAATCTTTAATCGTATTGAAGTTTGAAAAAGGATTCACTCTGTTCCTGCAACAAATTAATTCCTTCAAAAGCATTGTACCCTTCATCAGTCAACTCTATAGAACCGTTCTCTAACCGTAAATATCCATTTTCGGACAGGTCAGCAGCCAAACCGAAAAACTCAGGCCTCGTGTAATCTGAGGTCATGTGCAACTCTTCAGGAGTCCTTGAATCGTTATCCCACACAAGTTGAAGTAGTTCATAATACTCTGAGCTTATGGCGTGCGAGTCTTCAGAACCTAGTTTTCCTGCCATATCTAGAGCAGCCATTTCTGCTGCAGCCTGGCTCATAAGTTCTTTCTGCAGGTTCTCTGTGTCTTCAAGAGCTTCTTCCACGCCTGTAAAGTTCAAATCGCCATTGAAAGTTTCTCCAGCAGGCAAGTTTGAAAGCTCAACAGATTTTTTGTTCAAATGATCTTGAGGTTCTCCTCCAGCATAATGATGCGCCATAAAGCAATAGTCGATAGAAAATGTTATCAACTACTCGGGTTTTTTGTTACTGTACAGTCCTTGTTCTTCATAGTTCAACATAGAAGGGTATAAAAGGAATGTGTTGTAAATCATAGGCAAAAGGCTACGATATGTAGTGGGGAGGGGAGAGAATTCTCCCTATATGTAGTATAGAAGCCGGTTAGAGGCAACGCTATCGATGAAATGTCATTACTGTGAACAAGGCGAAACCAGAGTAGTAGATACTCGTGAAAGACAAGAAAAAATCAAACGCAGAAGAGAGTGCAAAAACTGCGGCAAACGCTTCACAACATACGAAACAGTTGAGAGCATCGATACAAAAGTCGAAAAACAAGGCGGAGACATAGAAAAATTCGATGAAGACAAGATAAGATCAGGCCTGAAAAAAGCAGTCCAGAAAACTCCTGTCACATCAGAAGACATAGAAAAAATCATCGAAAAAGTAAAAAGCCAGATCAAACAAAAGGAAAAAGTCTCTTCAAAACAAATAGGAGAAATAGTCAAAAAAGAACTCCGCTCAAGAAACAAAGTAGCCTATATCCGGTTTGCATCAGTCTACGACTCATTTGACGACGTAGAAATGTTTCAAAAAGAAGTTGAGGCCCTAAAAGAATAACTTAATCGCATATTACAAGGTGACACAATGCCAAACAAACTAGAACAACGTACGGATTTCAAACTGCCCGTAAAAAGAGTAACAGGCGAAACAGTCGAGGAAAGACTCACTGAAAACGCCTACGAAAGAATTCTGCCAGCAAGATATCTGCTTAAAGACGAAAAAGGAGAAGTAATCGAAACAGTAGAAGAAATGTTCGAGCGCGTAGCAAAAAACGTTGCACAACCCGACAAAGAATACGACGACGTAAACTACGAAGAAAGCTGGAAAGAATTCTTCGACCTAATGACGCACCAGGCCTTCATGCCTAACAGTCCTACACTGATGAACGCTGGAGCAGACCTACAGCAGCTCAGCGCCTGCTTTGTTGCACACCCAGAAGACGATATGGACTCAATTTTCAACTGCGTACACGACGCTGCAAAAATATTCCAGTCAGGAGGAGGCATGGGATACCCATTCCACCTACTAAGGCCTAAAGGCGACCAAGTCAAAAGCACTGGCGGAATCGCATCAGGCCCTATGACCTTCCAACAAGTGTTCGATACTATGTGTGGAACAATCAAGCAGGGAGGCAAACGTAGAGGCGCACAGATGGGAATTATGCGAATAGACCATCCTGACGTCCTAAGATTCATCGTTTCGAAGAGGAAGGAAGGAAACCTATCCAACTTCAACATCTCAGTAGGCCTCACAGAAGAGTTCATGGAGGCAGTCAAAAATGATGAAGAATACACGTTGATCAACCCTAGAACGGAAGAACCGCATATCGTCAACCAGAAAACAGCAGAGTTTTACAACAGCGACGAAGAATGGTATCCTCAAGCAGCAGGAAGCGACACAGGAAAAGACGACAACTTCTGGAGAGATTTCGCAGCAAGCTTCGGTGACGAAATCAAAGAGTTCGACATAAATCTGGAACCGGGAGAAGAAATGAAGCTCCCAGCAAGGTTCATATGGGAAACCCTGATAGATGGGGCGTGGAGAAACGGTGAACCAGGCCTATTCATGTACGATGAGACAAATGAAATGCACAGCTTTGATGTAGAAAAACATCCGGAACACAAAGTCGAAGCAACAAACCCTTGCGGAGAACAACCACTAGAAAACTATGAGGCCTGTAACCTTGGACACATCAACTTATCACTGCTTGTAGAAGATCAAGGCGATGGAACCGCACTAACATTCCCTGAATGGAAACAAGAAAACCAGGGCAGATACGATTTCAACGACCAAGGAGACCTGGAAGCTGCAATGCAGGAATACATCCAAGAAGCAGTAGACATGGAACAGTTCGAGTACGTGGCCAAGACAGGAACACGGTTCTTAGACAACGTCGTAACAATGAGCGACTTCCCACTAGAGGAAATCGAAGAAACAGTCACATCCCTGAGAAAAATAGGCCTAGGAATCATGGGATTCGCACAGATGATGATCCAGCTAGGAGTCCGCTACGGAAGCGATGAAAGCATCGCAGCAGCAAAAGAGGTTCAAAGACTGGTAACAAGATTCTCCATTGAAGAATCACACAAACTAGCTCAAGAGAGAGGAGAATTCTCAGAATGGGAGAAGTCCAAATGGGCTGAACCTGCAGAATATCCGGAATGGTTTGAACAGTACACAGGAGGCCTAAATCCTGAAGACTTTGAGAAAGGCCTCAAACTAAGGAACCACAACACAGTCACGATCGCGCCAACAGGAACCACCTCGATGATCGCAAACACTTCAGGAGGATGCGAACCAGTATACAGCCTAGCATACTTCAAAAACGTTGCAAAGGATATCCAAGGAACAGACATGCTAGTAGAGTTCGACGACTACTTCATCAAGGCCTTAGAAGCCAACAATGTCGATGTTGAAGAAGTGAAAGAGGCTGCAGAAGAAAAAATGCGTAACAACGAATGGGAAGGAGTAGAAAGCATTCCGGATGAAGTCCTACCACAGCACGTAAAGGAGATCTTCACAACAGCTGACCAGGTGAAAGCTGATGAACACGTAGATATCCAGGCAGCGTTCCAGCACCACAACCACTCTGGAATCTCCAAGACATGCAACTTCCCGAACAGCGCAACCAAGGAAGATGTGCGTGAGGCCTACATGAGAGCCTACGACAAAGGTATCAAAGGCATGACAGTGTACAGAGACGGAACAAGAGACGTCCAGGTCCTGCAAACCAATCAAGAGAACACGTTGACAGATATGGACAAAGTAGACATGCTTTCCGAAATAGTAGAAGAGTTCGGAGGAGCACAAGAACTACTTGAATCAAACGAGTTTGAAGAAGTGATAGGCAACACAGACCTTGAACTACAGGAAGAAAGCCTAGAAAAAGAAGTAACACAGGAAGGTATCAAGGCAGACACAGAAAAGACCAAGAACCCGTTCACAAACGGAGGCTCCAGTACCTCAATGAGCAAAAAAGCCAGGGAAAGGCCTAAAGTAATCACGGGCTCAACACAGGAAATCGAAACAGCTTACGGAGACCTCTACGTCACCATCAACGACGACCAAGAAGGCCCGTTCGAAGTATTCGCCCAGATCGGGAAAGCAGGAGGATACACACAGTCATTCACGGAAGGCCTAGGACGCACAATATCGCTGGCGCTGAGAACAGGTGCTGAAGCAGAAGAAGTAATCAAACAGCTCGATGACATCCGGAGCCCGCAGATCAGCTGGGACCAAGGAACACAAATTCACTCCGTTCCTGACGCAATCGCAGAGGCAATGAAACGGCACGTAGGAATCAGCCAAGGCCAGCAACAGACAGTTGACAGCTTTGATGGACAGGTACAAGCAAAAACAGACACAGAAGAGTTCGCAGACTCAACTAAGAAGGGCGCGGCAAGCATCGTGAGCGACGGAGACAATCCAGAATGCCCTGACTGCAGCGGCATGCTAGAACTCCAAGAAGGATGCAAAAAATGCTCGACCTGCGGATGGAGCCAGTGCTAGGAGGAAGGTAAAATGGGAGACAAACAACTGGACCTAGGCCAGTACAAGCTCCACCACGTAACCGGCATGGATCCTGTGCCTTCAACGGGAGAGGTTGAAACATTTCTTTCCCCGAGGCCTTCCATGGCTGTGGGAACACGTCAAGAGAAAATCTCAGATATTGAAGTCATCCTTGATGAAGACTTAAGATATCTGGGAGAAACAGAAGTTCCAGACTACGATCAATTTGAACAAGCCAAACTGGATGTAGACGTGCCCGTAGAAACCGAACAGTCTCATATCGGCGACTACAATAAGTCAAGGGCATTGGCATCAGACTAGGCTGAAAGGCCTAGCATTTTTACTTTCTCTTCTTTTCAATTTCCTTCTAGCAGTTGTTTCTAGCAAGCTTTAACTAGCGCTTAATAATTTTGCTGTGTAAATATTATCTGATGGAGAAGGTAGGGGAGAATTTAAACGGGATTTATGATGAAATAGTTGATGAAGTAGCTGTTTTAGATTATGAAATAGATTTTTTAAACAGTTCTGAAGGTTTGAGCGGCGTATTCTTCAATTTGCCTGTTGAAACGCCTTCTGATTACGATCCTTTTCTAGTAGTTTATGGAGAAAACGATTTTGGAGGAGTAGTGTTCTCTGACTCATCTTTTTACAGAGACACAGTTTTTGGGATCGAATCACAGCTTGAAAAAGAGAAAGTCATGTACGATATGAATCAGTGTGAATTCTCACCTTTCCAAGAAGACCGTCAGGCCTCTAATAAAGTGATTAACTATGAAATGCCTTTGACAGGAGAAAAAAAGTTCTTAGTAACAGCTAACATTTACCAAGATAAAAGCCAGGATAGTTTAGTTTTACAGGCCTTTAATCGGCAAGAAAAAATTTTAGACCTTTTAATAGGTAGGAAAGACGATGGATGGGCATACCTTGCTAGAGAATAACGCGTTCATGGTTCAGATCGGTACTGCTCCATCAAATCGTCGCTGAAGTAACGAAACATCACTAACTGCTCATAAGTCAACTTATTAGGGAAATCAGAGTCTTGACGCAGAAACTTTTCATTAAAAACGTCCAAATCCTCGTAGGATTCAATGGTTTGAAGGCCTTCAGGCTCCTCAGCCCTCACAAAATGGATTTTGTTAACACTAGGAACATCAGAATAAGAAGAGGCCCGCCATCCAATAGCATCGCCGACACGCAAACCTCTGACAGTAGGGCTCGCCTCTACACTGAAATAACCTAATTCTTCGCCTGAATCATGTTCCCACTCCATCACAGGTTCTGATACATCTCCAATACCTAATTCAATTACGCCTTCCTCATAAGGCCTTTTAATATCATATATTTCGCCTTCCAGCACTTCTTTACCTGTCAAATCCTCTTCCAAAAAGATTATCCAGTCATCATAATGCATACTGCCTCCTGAAAGACGACCAGCTATCATATACACAAAAACTAGCTTAAAACTGTTATATACCTGAATAGGCCTGAAATTTAGTTAAGTCTGAGGTAAAAATTTTTGAGGGCCTTCCTAAGTCTCTGCCACACCTTACCAAAATATAAATCGCTGCCGACAAATAAATAACTATGAAGTTAAAGTATCCGACTTTGGCATTAATCTTACTGTCATTAACAGTTTTAGCGGCCGGTTTCTCGGCAGTTCAGGTAGACAGCGATATTGAGGCCGATCACACTGAAAGCGATGCGGAAACTGTGTGTGGAGATGTCGAAGTTAACTCTCAAGAAGTCGATGTTGAAGTGAACGATACTCAAGTCATTGTCTCAGGCCTGTACTGTGCTAATACTGGGGGTTACACTATTGCCGAAGAAAGCATGGAAGTTAATGACGATAATATAGAAGCCTTAATTGAGATAGAAGAGCCTGCAGATGATCAAATAGTCACAACAGTAATTACGCCCGTCGAATTTAATGTTTCTGAAGAATTCAATTCAGGTAATTACAGCCTAGACTACAGTATCGAAATGAACGACGAAGTCTTTGAGGAAGGCTCCGAAGAGATTCTGCTTGAAGAAAATGATGTAGAACTTGAAACAACGGGTTTCAATTCACTTGTTAAATGGTTCACAAGCTTCCTCTGACAACTGGCACAATTTAGACTATTCAATGTTGATTTAAGGCCTATATTGTCTTTCTACCCTTACTTAATTCTGTAATTTGATTTAATTGGTTTCAACGACTTTTCATAAGATAACTATGAAGAACAAAAAGCTATGTGTTGTGCTGATAGCATGCCTGACATTATTAACAGGGGCGGTATCAGCGACTGAGGATAATTCAACTGAAGATAAAGCTCTAGAAGAAGAAATGAGCTATGACTTCAGCTTTGAAATTATCGAAGCAGAAGATCAGACAGAGAATTTAGAGTACAGCCCAGAAGATCAAGGCATTCAACTTACAGGAACTGTTGAGAAACCAACTCCTTGCCACGAACTCAACGCATCCGTTTCTGATGAACAACCTTACCAGATCAATATAGACTCAGAAGAAGTAGGAATGGAGAACGGCGAGTCCTGCCCACAGATGGTAGAGCCAGAAGGTTTTGAGGCTTACTTCGGTGCAGAAGAACCGTACGAATTAACAGTAGTTATTGATGGCGAGGAAAAACAAGAAATAGAAGTTGACGAGGATGGAAACATAGAGAGCCAACCGGAAGATGAGATGAGAGACGAAGAACCAGAAGAACTGTCCGAAATCGAGGAACAAGACGCTAATGAAACAGAAGACACTAATGAAACAGGAATGGAAGAGTATGATGATTCAGAACATGAATTTGAGGAACAAGAAGAACATGATGACGAGACAGAACAACTAAACGAAACAGATGAAGAAGATCCAGACTTCAATGATACAGAAACTGACTACGAAACAGAACAAGAAACCAACGAAACAGAAGAAGATGAAACTGGAGAAGAAATGAACGAGACTGGCACAGAAGATCCTGAAGAAGATCAAGAAGATCAAGAAGAGCTAGAAGAGATGATAGACGGCATAGAAGAAGACAGAAATGAAACAGAGGAAGATCTGGATGAGACTGGAGAAGAGTCTGAAGATGAGGAGACAGATACAGAAACAGACCCAGACTCAGACGAAATTCCTGATGAAGAAGCCGAAGATGACTCTATTGAAGAAACAGATCCTGAAGGCCTTGAAGAATCTGACGAAACTGAAGAAGAACTAGAAACAGGGCCGGAAACAGAACCGGAAGAAGATGATCTAGAGTCTGAAGAAACAGAAGATCCTCAAGAAGAACCTGACACTTTTGATGATGTAGAGGAAGAAGAATCCTCAGTCATTGGTAACGCAATTGAAGGACTATCTAACATCGTGAATTCGATCATACCAGGGAGATAAGTGAAGGCCTGTAGCCTAGGTTATCGCCCTGTATTTCTTTCTATTTTTACTTTGGTTCAAGCACACGCCAGCAGGGAGGAGTGTTAGAAAACAGTATATTTTTCTATACATACAATAAAAAGAAAAGGACGATAATTTGGACGTATGGAAACTAGGCCTTTTATACATCAGAAGTTGCAGTCGAAGTATTTCGAATACCCAGTAAACGTGTTTGCTTTAGATCATTACAAAAGGGATTGTGCTGGAGAGCACGAGTTTTCCAGAAAACAGGTTTGGTTCTACGTCTACGGTGATGAAGAGCTTAAAAACGAGTTTAAAGGAGAGTTTTCCCAGCTTTTCGAACAAGTGATAGACGGCGGGAACTGGGATTTTGCTGCTTTAGTCCCTACTCACGTTAAAGGACAGTTGAACGAAAATATGGAGGACTTAGTTAGAGACGTAACATCGAACGTAGGTATCGATTACAATAACGTTTTGGAACGGACAGAAACAGTGAACGACAACCACAACTTAGACACCTTCAGAGAAAAAGCTATTAACCTTGAAGGATCAATAGACATCACAGAAGACGTTGAAGGCAAAAATATAATCTTAGTCGACAATATAGCGCTTACAGGATGCTCGTTCATGCATGCAGCAGAACTGTTGAAAGAAGCAGGTGCGGAAAACATAATCTGCCTCACACTAGGAATAAAACCTAGGGACGAAGAAAAAATGCTGGAAGAGTCCTCAGAAATAAATCTGGAAATACGCTCATAAACCCAGTTATTTTGCAGGTTTACAAGGCCTCTTACCTTCTTCAACCTGCTCAAAATCTTCCATTCTGCTGGAGATCTCGCCGAGTCTGTGAGAGTCAGAACCCCTAGTATGAGGAAGATCTCTTTCCTTAACCAGTTCCCAGAAGACAGATCCAGGTTCTTGACGTTCAACGCCCTTACCATTAAACTCAGGGATCGTCTTCGAATCCTCAAAACTTTCAATTAATGAGGAATAGTAGCTTGAGAGCTGTTCATCCCGTGTATCAAAATCTCCGGTAGGTAGAGATCTCATCAAGCGATCATTTCGCTCTATAAGAGAGGGATGAGCACATATATCATAAATCTCAGAATCTACTAAATGCTCTAACTTCCTAAAGTAAAGATCCACGACCTCAGCCCTATCTTCCCGTGACAGGCCTTTAAACCGGTCATCCTTCTTAACATAACATGGCTTTCCGCCAACGAAAACATCGTGAACGCTTCCTAACCGCACATCAAAACCTATACCCTGTTTTTCAACTTCTCGAAACTCTCCGCCAATATATAACTCGTGGCAAGTAGTACGGTTCTCTGCCAGAGCTAATAGAATCTTAAGCCTTGTATTATAACCCGAAACAATCTCATTTTCCTCCTCCAAAGTAGAGGCCTCCGCAATAGGAGGATTATAGTCTAGTTCAATGCCATTATGCACAAGTACAGGCTCTTCCTCGATGTCGACTGCGTCTGGATCTGTAACCCTATCAGGCAACGATTCAAGATCATACGCATCCGTTAACACACAACGGTCGTTATCCAAGGCCTCTTCTATTAATGCATATTCTCGTGATTCAAAGATGTCGAAGACCTTGGCTACGTGATAAAAGTTTTTCTGACCGGGATTTCCGCTAGGGAATATTGCAGGATCGTAAAACCTGTTATTAGAGCCATAGTTCTTGTTTCTATCGGTTATGTTGGCGTGGTCGCAGAATGAAATACGTTGTACGCCGGACTCCGCAGCTTCGTTAATCAAATCGTGTATTGAGGCCTCAGAATCTGAAAAACTAGTATGAATATGAAAATCGACTGCCTCGCTGTCTTCTAAACGCATAGACATGGCTAAAGCCGGAAAATTTTATATAAGTTCTTTAAACCTCATTTATCTCTCCAATCAATGCAAAGCACAGTCGATTTTTGATAGAGGTTAAAAATAGGGAATTAAGTTTTTCAGTTGGTTGTCACTATCTCAATAACGTCTCCGTTCTCTATCTCTCTGTCACCGCTTACCTGCCGGTTTTCCCTACAGTCAATACCATGCAAAAAACCTTCTCCTAGATCAGAGTGTATCTCAAAAGCGAAATCCAGTACTGTAGAATCACCAGGGACCAAGAAACAGTCAGGCAAAATATTGCCGTGCTCGTCTCCCAGACCATCAGCGCCGCCTGGGAACACATACTTGAGGCCTAACTCTTCGAAAACAGCAGTCTCTAAAGCCTTCTGGACTCCTGTCTCGCCGAACTCCTCGATAAACTCTCTGATCTCGTTCAAGCCCTGAACTTGTTCCTCGCTCAAACCAGATTCTTCAACAATATCAAAATCGTTTTTACCCGGCCAGTAATCGATCAGGCCTTGATCATCAGCGTTTTTCAAAGCCTTCTCAGCATGAGCACTACACGGAACAATTTCCAAGTGCGAATACTCTTCATCGCTTGTAATGGCCTCGAAGTTTTCCCTCCCGTTTTCAGTATCTAACTTGTTGGCAGCTATAACCATTGGCTTGGTCTCTTCACGGATGCTGCTAGCCAAGGCTAAACGGTCTTCGCTGCTCCACGAACCGGGTTCTAGGTCAAGGCCTTCGCGAAGTATAAGCTTCTTTATCTGATTTTTATTAGTCTTAAAAGCGCTCATCTGCTCTGCCAACTCTACCTCAAGTTTCACGTCCGGCTGCCTCTGCTTGTTTTCAAACCTTTCAATACCTTTCTCAAGAATTCCCAGATACCATTGATCTAGTTCGTTTTCAAGAAAATCAATATCTTCCCTAGGATCGTGGTTTTCAGTTGGCTCGCCTTCTGCATCGGTTTCTCCGGAAAAGTCAACTATATGGATTAAGACATCTGCCTCGTTCAAATCGCTTAAGAACTTATTACCCAGGCCTTTACCCTCATGTGCTCCAGGTACTAGGCCTGCCACGTCGACTAACTTCACAGGCACGTATCTTGTACCGTCATGGTAGAATCCGACCCTCGGATCTGGTGTCTCACCGAAGTCTGGAGCTGCGTCTCGGACTCGGACATATGCTTCTCCGACTGAAGGCTCTATTGTGGTGAATGGGTACGCTGCTTCATCCACATTGTTCATTGTTGCTGCATTGAAGAAAGTCGATTTTCCGACGCTGGGCTTACCTACGAGTCCGATTTTATAGGGCATAAACCAAAGAATGCGAAAAATATTTTAAATAATGTTTTAACATTCGAACTGAGTACAAATTATTGTATGAGGCGTCTGGAACTTCCGGGAAGAGGCAGCGACATGCCTAGGCTCAACCATCAGGATATCAAGCTAATAAGGAAAATAGGTATACCTGGCCTCAAAGAACAGACTAGGGAAATAGTGGAGTTGAAACTACGAGAACAGCCTGAAAATGATGGACAACAGACTCCAAAGGCAGGAAATCCTGTTTACAAAGCTATGCATGCGTGTAGAGCTTCTTCTCGGCGAGAACTATCTAAGGCTCATCGTGTGCCGGCAGGTAAAGAACTGGCAGACAATCAGGTAGACTCGGTAGTTAATTTGCTGATGAGGTGGATTGTGAGAGAGTATAACTTCTATATTGAGGAAGAAGACAGACAAAAAAATCTTAGCCAATTCTAATTGTGTTGTGACTATTAAGTAGTGTTATAAGTTTTTGAGTTAGTCTGTGAACTATGGAGGCAACATTCCCAGATTCTTATGATCTTGATGAGGTTGAGAGAGTCTTACTGGAGAATATAGTTGAGGATACTTACAGAGAGTTTGAAGAAGTCCTTGACCCCTTAGGAATTGACAGCTTGAGAGTAGAAGATGAAATAGGTTACAAGGAATTCTCTGGTCAAGAAATGGAGTCTCCTGGCGCTAGCCCAAAACTATTCAGATATAATCCTATCAAATCTGGCGAACTACTAATTTTCTCCAAATCTCCCTTATCAGTACCTCACGAAATGGCACACCAAATCGAAGACGTAACTCAATTAGTCCAAACATATTTAGAAGATGGTAATGTTACAATGAAGCACATGGATTCTGGTAAAGAAGAATTGT
>LKMX01000034.1 GCA_001564035.1 Nanohaloarchaea archaeon PL-Br10_U2g27 | reverse complement strand
TCAAGTTCGGAGCCTTCTGGATAGGTATTGAATCCATCATAGGCTCTTTTCAGGAACTCTCGTTGATAATCAGGATCCTGGAACGGGAAAGTACCGCCCATAATGATTAACTTCGACTTATCAATACTGTGCCCATTTTTCTCGTACTGTCCAAGTCGGTCATGCACCTGCTTGTACGGGTCGTAGTTGTTCCTGATCGCTCTACGAGTTGCAGGTTCTTTACCCGTATAACTTTGCGGAGCATTCTTTCCCTTAGGACAGTATATGCAGCCGCCGCCGCAAGGAGCAGGCCTTGCCATAATTGCAATGTTAGCTATCCCCGAAATTGTTCTCATTGGTTTAGTAGTTAGAAGCTTTCTAGCCTTCTTCTCATCTTCTTCAGCGAATTTCAGGATGTCTGAGTTCTTCGGCATTCCCGGAAACTCAAGCTCTGAGCACAACTGCTTTTTCCGTCTCTCTATACCATCTTTGTCTTCAAGTTCTCCGGACTCTATATCTTCAATTATTTTTCTTGAAAGTGTTTGAAGTTCAGACATAACTGTGATTGGCAATAGAAAAGTTAAAAAGAAAAACCAGTCCTTAACATGAATATGAAAAAATACAGCCTAATTATAATCACGTTACTAATGATATCTACAGCCGCAGCTTTTTCTTTTAGCGATCTTTTCGGCGACACAGCAGAACCACAAGGCGAAGTAGGAATAATAGATCTTTCAGGCCCAGTAGTTCCCTCAGAGGGCGGATTTACAGCAGGTACCAGCCCCGATGAAATAAGAGACCTGAATCAAATGGTCGAAGAACAAAACGTTGATGCAGTAATATATGAAATCAACTCTGGAGGCGGAGCCGTAGTTGCATCAAAAGACGTTAAAAGAAACATTGAATCCTTAAACGTTCCAACAGTCTGCAGAATACGAGATGTAGGCGCATCAGGAGCATACCTGTACTCACTTGGTTGCGACTCAATAGTCGCTGACTCAGCATCCATAACCGGAAGCATCGGCGTAACAAGCTCATACCTTGAAGTATCCGAGCTCATGGAGAACATCGGCGTCAATTACGTCAATATTACAGCAGGAGAAAGGAAAGAACTCGGATCGCCTTTTGAAGAGCCCACCGAAGAAGAAAGAGAAGTGCTACAAGGTAAAGCACAACTAATTGGAGACGAATTCCTTGAAGACGTTTCCGAATCAAGAAACTTAACTGAACAACAAGAAGAACAAGTTGGAACCGGAGAAATCTTCCTAGGATCTGAAGCAGAAGAACTAGGCCTAGTAGACGATCTTGGCGGACGTAACACTGCCATAAACGAGGCAGAAAACATTACTGAAAAAGAGCTCGAACCAGTAAGCATTGACAGACTAGAGTCTTTCAACTTGCTAGACCTATTCCTGCCAGGCCTTGAGATAGGCGGCTCCGATTCCCCGATTCAAGCAGTCATGTAAACTCAAAGCAGACAGAAATCAGAATAAGGAGAGAAAACTACAGATTCTTCCCCTCACTATTTTCTAATTATAATTAACAACGTGGCACGCCTTGTTTTTTCTAGGCCTCTCTATTTTTGTGGGGCGTGTTCCCAGAGCACATCGAACATTGGTTCGAGAACCGATTCTGCCATATGATCGCTTTTACTCCAGAATGCAGTGTCTTGCGTTGCATGAACTTCGTCGTGCGTCATAGACATTGTTACTGCCTCGTTGTCGATGATAGTAAATCTTCCGTTTGGAATAGCAGGCATTTCTTCTTCATCAAGCATTCTGACTTCTGCGGAGTTCTTTAACTCGTTGTAAGCTGCCATGTTTTCGCTTGATACAGGTGTTAGTATCTTGATCTGAATACCGTTTTCTCTTGCCTCTTCCAATAAGTCTGAGTGGTTGTCGTGTAAATCATTGAGTCCTGCTTCAGATGTAAGCATTTTGATGCTTTGTTGGGCGTCCTTAAACATTGTGCCCATGTGCTGGTGGATCTGTCTTGAACCTTTAAGGCTTCCAGACATCTCTGCAGGATCTACAAGTTCTACTCCTTGATCGTAGAGTTCTTCAAGCTCTTGAATCGCTTCAGAGCCTTTCATTGACTCTAATCGGTTAAGTTTTTCCTTTAAGTCCTCTTGATGCTGAGTCTTCATGTTCTCTATTGCCTGTTGTGGCGGAATTGAAACGTACTCCATTGGCTGAGAGGCTTTGATAACGACAAAACCTTTCTCGGCCAGAGACTCAAGCACATCGTATGCTCTTGATCTAGGCACGTTGGTCATCTCGGAGAGCTCTCCTGCAGTAGAGATTCCGCGTCCTAGAAGTGCGGAATAAATCTTTCGTTCATACATGTTTAATCCAATGTCTTCAAGTTTGTCGAGCGTCTCCTGACTAGCGACCATTGTTTACGTATCCACCTATCAAATTGTTTCAGTTATAGTAGTTATAAACCTTTTTCCGGGTTTTGTTCTCAAAGTAACAACTGCAGAACTTGTCATCGATTAGTAATGAATGCGCATACAAGATTTATAAATGCTTTCTAATTTTTGAGACAATACCTTTTGCTTTCTTGTGATATACTTCTTTCTCTTCTCTGAGGCCTTCCCACTCAAATCCATCAAACACACTGCTGACCTGTGCTCCGTACTCGTTGTAAAAACAGACTTGATTCATCCCAAAACGGCTAGATGACTTCACAGGATTGTCAGTATAAGCAAAGCTCAGAACTGCTAGAGGGACTTTACCTTCAGGGCAATTTAGCAGGCCTGCTACATCTTCAGAGTTGAAACCTGTTACAAGATTTGAGCTTAGGCCTTCTTTTGATGCAAGAATCCTCATGTTCTGTGCGGACGCTGCGGCTTCCGAGTAACAGGCCTCCATCGGATCTGATACTCTGCGCCCCATTCTCTGAACATCAGATATTAAGACTACTGACGATGGTGCTTTACTGACTCGGGAGTCTCCTAGTATCTCTGAGAGATGATGGCGTGTTTCTTCATCTTCCACTACCACGAACTCTAAGGCCTGAACGTTTCCGGGTGATGGCGCGTTTCTTCCGGCTTCCAGGATGCGTCCGAGTTTTTTTCTTTCAATTATTTCGTTTCTGCAGTCGTTGAATGTGGTTATTGAGGCGAAGTCTTCCAGCTCGACCATAGGTTATAATGCGATAAGCATGGGTTTAAACTTTGAGTCCTCATAAAATTGTGTGGAATACTCAAAACTTGTAGAATCGTATGAAGCAGTTGAGAAGACGCAGTCCAACCTTGAGAAGACGTCCATACTCGCAGAACTATACAGTAACTCTGGCGAAGACCTAGAAGATACTGTAATGCTTTCACTAGGAAGAATATCTCCGTCCTGGGAAGGCCTAGATCTTGGAGTTTCAAGCAAAACGCTTGTAGATATAATCGTAATTGCTTCCGGCAGGTCAGAAAAAGAAGTAGAAGAAGTCTGGAAGACCGAGGGAGACCTAGGCGATGCAGCAGAGAAAATGATGGCTAAGAAGACTCAGCAACGGCTGATGACTCAAAAACTTGAAGTAAGCCAGATAATGGAAAGGCTTCGAAAAGTCGCCGAAATGGAGAAAGACGGCATATCGCAGTCCGTGAATACTGACAAAAAGAAGAAAATGATTGCGAACCTGCTATCCTCAGCAGAGCCCCGAGAAGCACGCTATCTAGCCAGAACAGTGCTGGAGAACTTGAGAATAGGCATAGGAGAAGGAACTGTCAGGGACGCATTAGATGAGGCCTTCTTTGACGGCGAAAACTCGGAAGAAATTCAACGCGCCTATGACATGACCAACGACTTCAGAAAGGTAGCTGAGGCCTGCCGCGCCGGAGAAGAAGATCTTGAAAAACTGGATTTAGAGCTCTTCAGGCCTGTGAAATCCATGCTTGCGCAAAAAGTAGAGACTATAGAAGATGGGTTCGACTCAGTTGGTAGGCCTGCCGCTGTAGATTTTAAGTACGACGGGATGCGCGCCCAGATCCATGTAAAGGACGGAAAAGTAAAGATTTTTACTCGCAGACTGGAAAACGTCACAAAACAGTTTCCTGATGTCAAAAAAGTGATTGAAAATCAGGTAGAATGTCAAAACTGTATTATTGATACTGAAATCGTTGGAATGAAGAACGGAGAAGTAATACCTTTCCAGAAACTATCGCAACGGATCAAAAGAAAGTACGATATCGAAAAACTGAGAAATGAAATCCCTGTGGAAGTCAGGCCTTTTGACCTCCTCTACAGGGAAGAGTCCTTCATGAACCATTCTTATGAAGAACGGTTAGAAGCCCTGAGAAAAGTGGTTATCGAAAATTCTGACATCAAACTGGCAGATCAGTCAATAACATCTGAAGTAAAGGATGTAAACAGTTTACAGCAGAAGGCCTTGGATTCTGGGCATGAGGGAGTGATGATGAAATCTCTCAAAGCAGAGTATAATCCCGGTTCTCGCGTAGGCTACATGGTTAAACTAAAACCGGTGATGGAGACTCTAGATCTTGCTATAATAGGCGCCCAATGGAGCGAAGGCCGTAAAAGCGGATGGCTGGGCAGGCTTAAACTAGGGTGTTGGAACAAGGAGGAAGAAAAGTATGAAATGGTAGGCCGCATGTCTTCAGGACTGACAGACGCGCAGCTAGAAGAAGTAACAGAGAGGCTTAAACCATTGATTATTGAGGAAAACGGGCGAGATGTTGAACTGAAGCCCGAAGTGCTTTTAGAGGTCGAGTATGAGGAGATTCAAGAAAGCCCCACCTACAACTCAGGATATGCGCTGCGCTTCCCAAGATTGAAAGAGTTTAGAGACGATAAAGATAGGCCTGACAGTAAAGAAAAAGTTGAGAGACTTTACGAGTCTCAATAAAGAAGTTTAACCATGTTTCTGAGCTTTATGGATTTTCATCCCTCTTTCAGTGTCAAATTCCTTGCTGCAGACCGGACACTCATTACCTTCAGATTCAGTAGTCTCTTCTTTTTTCTTTGACTGTTTCTCTTTAGCTTCAAGTCTCTGCTGGATATCGAATCCTCTGTCAGTATCCTTCTGCATTGCAAGCTTCCACTCATCGCTTTCAAGCCAAATTATGAAAGCTCCAACGAGCACAAGCAGCGGACCGATCACGGCCTGAGTAAAGTTGAGGATTTCCGTCGAATAAGTCAGCGACGCAAATATACCTAATACCACCATGAACGCTCCTACCAATACTTTTAATCCTGGATGCATGTTATCACAACTAAACGATGACAAAAAGCTCTTTTATTTGTTCCGCCTTCTCAAACTAGGGTTTATAATATTTGTCGCAGAACACAGAGTTACGAGCTGATAGGAATGAGTTATTACAAATACGCCAGAAAACAATACGACCAGCCTAAAGACAATCTCGACGAAGTATGGCAAGAAAGACTCCAAAAATGGAGACGCGAAGGAACAATCGAAGAAGTAGATAACCCAACAAGAATTCCAAAAGCACGTCAGCTCGGATACAAAGCCAAGAACGGATTCAAAATAGTACGTGTAAGAATCCGAAAAGGAGGGAGCAAAAGACAGAGGCCTAGCGGAGGAAGAAGACCTGCAGCAGCAGGACAAAACCGTTACAGCTCCAAAAAATCCAAACAAGTAATAGCAGAACAGAAGGCCTCCAAAAAATACTCTAATCTAGAGGTTCTAGCCAGCTACTGGGTGGCAGAAGACGGAAACTACCGATGGTTCGAAGCAATCATGGTAGACCCAGAACATCCCGAAATCCAGGCTGATGACGACATCAACTGGATAACAGATCAAAACAACAGGGCAGAAAACGGCAAGACTCCTGCAGCCAGAAAGACTAGAGGCCTCCGAAACAAAGGAAAAGGCTCAGAAAAAATAAGGCCTTCACAAAACGCTCAAGGCGGCAGAGCAAAGTAAAAAACTTTTTCTTAGATACAAAAGTCTTCATGGGCTTCCACGACTTTTTAATCAATTTTGAACCTGAGAATACTCTCGACTGGAGCCAGGAAGCCATAGATACAGAAACAGTAATACTTGACGAAGAAGACTGGGGCCAGCTTAAGAAAAAAATTCAGAAGAATAGAGACGAAGCAGAAGTTCTAGTCTACCTAGGCGGAAAGAACAAACTGAACAGGAAAGCAGTAGAAGACCCTCGAATCGACATACTCCTCCACCCAGAAAATTTTAGAAAAGACTCAGGCCTCAACCATGTTCTAGCCAGGAAAGCTGCAGAAAACAATGTCGCCATAGGCCTGGATTTCTCAAAACTCTACAGTTCTAAGAGACGCGACCTAGTAATGGCCGACTGGCGTAAAAACATCGAGCTATGCAACAAATACAACACACCTTACCTGATAACTACAAACGCAGCCGAAAAAGAAGATTTAAGGCCTCCAAGAGACTTAGCAGCAATCATCAACGTGCTGGGTGGAGACGGCATCAAAGCAGTAAGACAGAATCCTGGGAAAATACTTGAAAAAGCAGAAAAACGCAGAGAAAACAGGCACGTCAGGCCCGGCGTAGAGAAGGTGAAAGAATGAAAAAACTGCCCAAATCCCTGAGGAAAAAGAATAGATACCTCCAGATAAAGATAGAGGCAGACGAGAAGAAAGATTTTGCGGAAACCATTGAAACAGTGAAAAAGGCAGTAGAAGACTTTTCAGGAGAGAAAGGCCTGTCAGAGATAGAGCCATGGGTGCTGAAAGAAAAATTCAATTATGAGCAGCAGAAAGCAGTAGTGAAAATAAACCGAGATTTTGAAGAAGAATTCAGAGCAGCCCTAACACTTCTTGATTCAAACACTCAAATCCATACTGAGAAGGTCTCCGGCACACTAAAAGGCCTTCAACCTTGAATATTTCTAGTAGAATTATGTAAGGCTTCTCCAACCTGCAACTATATCCTCCGACAAAGTTAACAGACCATAAATTGCTTGCTCCAGAATATTCATTTCTGAAGAATCTCTATCATCTTCACGGACCTCATCAACATCGACAACATCCTGATCAGACAGGTTAACGGCCTGATCAGCCTCAACAGAGACATTAGAACCTCTTTCTTCAACACTTTCAACCTGGGAAGGCTCAGAAAAGTTTACAAGAACCACAGTAACGATAGACAAAGAAACCATTAAACCCATCAAAACTATCACTGACTGTCTCGTGCTTCCCATCCACCATTGTATTAGATAGAAGCGATTTATACCATTGCCCATAACAGGCCTTTTAAAAGAGTTAGTTTATAAATCAGATATATCCCGTATATAAACAGTTTATAAACGGTTTTAAAGGTGAAAAAATACTATGGTAGAGAATAAAGATATCGAAATTCAGAACGTCGTCGCATCCGCCACATTCGATCAACGACTTCCTCTCGACAGGATCGCAATATACCT
>LKMX01000005.1 GCA_001564035.1 Nanohaloarchaea archaeon PL-Br10_U2g27 | reverse complement strand
GGTGTCAGTAGATATGCCGGCTTATTGGATACCTGACGGAAACAAAAATCCTTACGGCGGCAAAGAAATCTATTCTGGAAAACTGTTTCCTCATCAAGCACTTGGCAAATACGGCAGAGCATCACTCAGAGATACTGATGCAGATAAAGTAGTCAAGCATAACAAAAATATTTTTATAATAGGCGGCAATTTTGACGAATGCGTTGCAAGCACCTATAACTCCATTGTTAGAGCTGTAGAGAGGAACCGAAAAGAAGTTAACGTCATTATAATCCGTGATTTAACATACTTTCAAGCTAAAAAACAGGGAAAAGCGGCCACACTCCAACAGGTAAAGCAGAAGACAGGTAGAATACCTGAAAAACTGTTGACAATGTTCAAAAAATCAAGGCATGTCAACAGAGGATACATAACCTCGCACAAAGTTGTAAAGGCCTCTACCTAACCTTACTCCCTATCGACAAGTCTTTCTGAAGGCCTAGTAGCTCTACAGCCCCTGAGTCGTCCTCAGCCGCCAACATCATACATTCGCTTTTCTCTCCACGCAGTTCTGCAGGCTGCAAGTTAGCTAGAACCACTACTTTCCTTCCCTGAAGCTCTTCTTTCTCATAATGGTTGACAAGGCCTGCACATGTCTGTAAAGTTTTGCTGCCTATATCTATTTGGACTTTGTAAAGTTTGTCAGCGTTCGGATGATCCTCGACACCTACAACTTTTCCAACCCTGATATCCATGTTTTGGAACTCTTCAAAACTGACATTCTCCTGATTTTCTGCTGTTTCATCCGACTCAGATGTTGTTTCATCGTTTTTCATTTTAGACACATCTATTTTCTCAAAAAGCACTTCTCGCTCTCCCAAAATGTGGCCTGGCTCAAGATTACCAAGCAAAGGCTCAATAAACTCGTCAACTCCTTCCTCAGTATGAATATCAACGTTCAACATATCCCCTATCTTTTCTGAGGCCTCTGGAGCGTAAGGATAAAGCATTACTCCCATAGCCCTTATTAGATGAAGAGAAACGTGTATCGTCTCCTCACGTCTATCCTCATTATTCCAAGGCTCTTCCTCGCTGAGATATCTATCTCCCAGCCGTGCGATCTCCGTAGCCTTCTCCACTCCTGTTTTCAGGTCGTGATTTTCAAATGCCTCTACATACTCCTCAACTATTCTTAAGGCCTCTGCTTCAATTTGCTCATCCCTATTCTCTAGTTCCGGAAAAGGGACTTCTGAATCAAACCACTGCTCCGCAAGGCTTAGCGTACGGTTCACAAAGTTTCCAATAGTATCGTTCAACACGTTATTAATCTCTGACTCGAAGTCGCTCCATGAGAAAGTAGAGTCGTGCTGTTGAGGCAGATTCTTGGCAAGGTAGAACCTCCAGTAGTCAGAAGGACACATATCCAAGGCCTCCCTGGTCGAAAGACCTTTACCCCTGCTCTTGGAAAACTTAGTGTCCTCAGCCAATAAGAACTGCTGTATAAACTCGTAGTGAGGTAGGCCATAATCCATGTCTTCATTTGACGCACCCATCAACATCGATGGCCATATCACAGTATGGAAAATAGTGTTGTCTTTCCCGATCGAGTAATAGATCTCCGAGTCCTTATTCCAGTACTCTCTCCACTCTTCGCCGTCATCGAAAAGCTCTCGTGTAAAACCAACATAGCCTATAGGCGCATCGAACCAGACGTAGAGAACCTTATCATTGTAAACATCCGGATCGAGCTTTGGAACATCTAAGCCTCTCTCATCAATTCTATTGTTAACCTGATCCACAGGTATCTCAAACCCCCACTCAATATCACGGGTAATACACCGCTTCTCAGTGTTCTCAATCGCATTCTCCACTTCCTTCAAGGAAGAACCAGGTACAGGCCTCTCTTCTTTCACCCACTTCATTAAATCGCTCTTGAACTGCGGTAAATCAAGGAAAAGATGCTTAGTCTCCTTAAACTCAATATCTTCACTGCCAGATATAGCAGAATAAGGATCAATCAACTCCTCAGGCTCTAGAAGCATGCCGCAGTCATCACACTGATCTCCCCTTGCTAGGCCTCCACACTCCGGGCATTCGCCTTCAATGTATCTGTCTGGGAGAAACCTTCCGTCTTCTTCAGAGTAAGGCAACACCTGAGTCTCTTCAGATATGTAACCATTACAGTATAGCTCTAGAAACATGTCATGCGTCTGCCGCCTATTATAATCACTATGAGTATTAGAATAAATGCTAAAATCAAGATCAAACTTTTGAAGAACATGTTTAACCTTCTCATGCTGTTCTCCAGCCAAATCTTCAACCTCCACGCCTTGTTCTAAGGCCTCCAGCTCCAGCGGTGTGCCATGCACATCACTACCGCAGATAAAGATATTGTCTCGGCCTCTCAAATCTTGATACCTATGAAAAATATCTGCAGGCAGCATGCTCCCAACAATATTCCCTAGATGCGGTACTCCATGGATATAAGGTAAAGCCGATGTAATTGTAAGTTTATCTCTTGGCATTCTTCTCACTTAAACAAGTTTTTGAAAGTTATTTTTTTGAGTCGTTCGCTGGAAGAGTTTCCAGTTCCTCAATAAATTTGTTAGCTGCATTTCGAAGCAGTATATTTTTATTCTGAGCTACAGAACTGTTGTTAGAGGCCTGAAATACTGTGGATAAAAGGATTTTTATTTTAGCGGCTTGCTTGGTATTCTTGATATTAGCAGTCTATTATGTAATGTACTTTTCATCTGGAGAGTTAAGTCATGATCTTGATGAACAGCTGGAACCTGGCTTGAACGATATTTACGTTGAGGATGATCGTGGTAGGCCTGCTGAAGGCGCTGAGATATATGTTAATGGTTTTTTGGAAGGAGAAACTGATGAATACGGTGTTTCAGATATTTATGTGGAGTCCGAGGTTTTTGACGTTAGAGTTGATTATGAAGGCAAGAGCAAGGTTTCTACACATTATGCAGTTTCTACAGATCTTTTGATTAATGGGCCTAGAGACTGGATTACAGAAGGAGATACCATGACTTTTGAAGTGTTGAAGGAGCGCGAAGATCATGAATACGAACCTGCTGATGCCAATCTTTATTTGGACGGAGAATACCAGTTTACTGGAAGCAGTATTGACGTTGATCTCTCTGAAGGAACTGAGACGAAAGAACTAAGGGCTGAATACGGTGATCAGATACGGACAGAGTTGATCGAAGTACTTCCTGAGCCGAAATTACAAAAAGAAAACATTAACGTTTACGAAAGAAGCGAGAACTATTTAATTGGCGTTGAGTTAGACATTGAAGGCCTATCCTCTGTAAACCCTTCTTATATTTTGGAAAGTTCAGAACAACATGTTTCTTCAGATGTATCGGACGGTCGAATAGAAGAATACATTATCACGGATGCATCAGGATTTAATGTGAAAGTAGAGGACGGAGGGCGCACGTTAGAAGAAAATATTTCGATCAATACAGATGATTCTAAACCTCCAAGCAATGAAACAGGGGCAGAAATAGATTTGCGAAGCCCTACAGACGGCGAAAAAATAGAAAACTATTATGCTAACTTAAATTATCACATTGACAGTGCTCAAGACTTTAGCGAGTACGCAATAATTGTAAATGAAAAAGTAATCACCCATGACGATTTAGAAGAATCAGAGATTCAAGATACCTACGAATTTCTAGGGGAAAACAGCGGAAAACAGTCCTGGGAAGTGAAACTAGTATCAGAGAACCATTTCAAATCCAACAGTGAAAACTTTGAACTAGACTCAGTAGAAAACTACTACAATCTACAGATAGATTTAGATGAGAAAGACTTTGATGGACATACAGCAAGCTTTGAAATCGAAACAGAAGTAGACAGAGTTTCAGAACTAGAAGTCTTTATCGAAAAACAAGGAAATCCTATATCTGATTTCCATCAAAGGCCTCAAACCAATAGAACCTACGAATTTGAAGAAACCTTCTTCCGGTCAGGAGAATACGAAGTATTCGCACAACTCATACTAGAAGATAACATGATCGTTGAAACCCCCAAAAAAACATTTAGCGTCTCAGAATCACTAGACTCTGAAGAATGCCCTGAAGACGAACACGATAAAGGCCTATGCTAACTCAAAAAAATATTTCAAAGGCTTCAGTAATTCTATTACTCATCATAATCGTATCAGGCCTTGGCTCTGCAAGCGAAGAATGGACTTTTACAACATGTGGAAGTTCAGGCCCAACAGGCCCTAGTCAAGGTGACTGCGATAACGAGTATGAAAACAGTAATATAGACGTGGATGTAAATAATGGAATTCAAGAGTGGGAGGCTCCTTATTCTGCTAGATACACTATAGACGCATATGGCGCAGAAGGAGGGTCGTCAGATTCTCCTGGAGGTGGTGACGGCGCCCATATATCAGGAGAGTTTGAGCTGGATGAAGGGGAAACTATCGAAATACTAGTGGGTCAACGTGGAAGCGGAACAGATAACGGGCGAAACGATAGAGCTTATACTGGTGGCGGCGGAGGAACATTCGTTACGGAAGAAAATCCTTCAAACGATAATGATATCCTGATTATAGCAGGCGGCGGTGGAGGCGTTTCACATGGTAATTCTATACCTAGTGATTCGCATGGACAGACAGGAGAATGTGGAGGTGACGGAAGCGGACCAGATGATTCAGCCGGAGGCGGGTGTAACGGAAATGCCGGAGGAACTGCTACAACCGGTAGCTGGCCTGCATACGGAGGCTCTGGTTACGATGATGGTACTAGTGGTTCAAGTTCTTTCCTGAATGGAGGACAAAGTTCGAGCGGTTACTGGGATGGTATGCATGGAGGTTTTGGTTCAGGAGGCGCAGGAGATGATTCTGGGTCACACAGCAGATCATCTGGAGGCGGAGGCTACTCTGGCGGAGGCGCTGCAAGAGGAGGTACATCTAGTACAAGCAGAGCTGCGGCTGGAGGGGGCGGAAGCTACAACGATGGAAGTAATCAGGAAGGTTCATCTGGAGCTAACTCAGGTCAAGGAATGCTGGTTATTTCTTTGGAAGGCCCCATAGTGTCAAATCCCCGGCCTGCTGAATCTAATACGGGCAGCCCTATTGATACTACTGATGCTGAACTGAGAGTTGATGTTGAACATCCTGATGATAATCAGGATATAGAAGTTACTTTCTTTGATGATTCAAACAACGAGCAAATTGGCAGCACTTCAACTGTAAACTCCGATCAAACTGCATCTGAAAACTGGGAGGATCTTTCACCAGGCGAACACGACTGGTACGTTGAGGCCTGTGACGAAAACGATGTATGTATTGAAGAAGGGTCTTGGACTTTCGAAGTTGATGTTGATGAACCTGATGTGGCGTTGGATTTTGATGATTATGATGATGAGCACGGTTTTGATGCTGTGGCAGATATTGAGTTCGATCAAGATGAGGAAGATTATGAAGAATCCTGTTATTTCAATGTAACAAACGGGGATCAGGAATATAATCATTTAGAGGGTGATTTCGAGCCTTCTGGCGGTAGAGAAGCTACATGTGAAAAAATGGTTTATCCTGAGTCTAACGATGATCGTTATGACTCCGGCGACGGATTGTTTGAGGGTTTTGAGGTCTGGGACGATATCGATGTCACAGTGAACGTGACTGATGAAGGAATAGGATCAACAATAGAAGAAGACACCAACCCAATCAGAAACCAAGACCCAATTATTGAACTTAACAATCCTAGCGATGGAGGTATAGAGCTTGAGGACGATGTTGAGCTATCTATACAGATCCATAATCCTGAAGGTGATGAAATGGATGTAGAAATGAGAAAGCAAGATGAAGGAGAAACGTTATACTCCTCCTCAAATTACGATGATGGAAGCACAGTCTCAACCACGTGGGAAGACCGAGGCCTGGGAACTCACGAATGGGATGTAGTGGTATCTGACCCTTATGATGAAGTAACTAGTTCAACATGGAGTTTTGAAAGAGTAGTATCAAGCAGTTATAGGCCTGGTTTGGGTGTTGATTATGTGTATTCGTCTTTGGTGGTTTCTGAGGGTGATACAGGTTTCACGTTTTTTGAAATTGAGAATGATCAAGCAACGAGAGACTTCACCACGTTCCTAGAAGGAGAGGGCATTGAACCTTATTTTGTTGAGGAAGATGATTCCTTGAAAACATATGAACTAGAATCAGGTCATTCAAATCGGATGCATATTGGTGTTGAAGGTTTAGAACCAGGAGAACACGAACTAGGAATAATAACAAAGGACCATGATCTCGGAGTCAACACCACAGAGACATTCCCGGTATTTGTACAGTCAAGCGAAGCAGAAAGCCGCGGAATACCAGGCCTGAGCATTTATTATGTAGGCCTGATTTATTTGTTGGCTGTTAGTTTCCTCTGGTTTTCAGTCTGACTATGTATCCTGCGACGCGGTTTCTTAGTCTTTTGGAGTTGAATTCTCCTGTTTCTCCCAGTATTTCTTTGTTTTCGTCGAAGTCTTCTGAAAATTCTTTGTTGTCTGAGTCTACAAGGTCTTTTGCAAGCCTTTTGATGTAGGTTTGCCTTACTCTTCCCATGTATTAGCTACAGATGTAAAAACTCTTAAATGGAAAGGCCTTTTTTGGACTGGTTTAGGTTTCGTAGAACTGGCCTTTCTTTCTCTGTTTCTTGTCTTTCTGGCTGCCTGGTTTGTTGGCTCTCGGCCTTCCGGTTTCAGGGTCTTTTCTGAACGTTACGTCCACTTCTTTTAGGAACTGGTTTAAGGCCTTCTCTATTTTCATTGGTTGAGTTGATTCTCCTTTTATTCCTGGACGGCCTTTGAATACGATGCCTCGGTCTGAAACATAGTCTAGTAGGAGTAGATCGTGGTCTATTATCATTAACGGTTTTTCTTCCTTGCGTGAGAAGTTTTTCAATGTTTTACCAAGTTTTACACGGGATTCTACGTCTAAGAATGCCGATGGCTCGTCAAGAAGATACAGATCCGCGTTTCTTGATAGACATATTGCTACTGCTACTCTTTGAAGCTCTCCGCCTGAGAGATTTGATAATTTTCGGTCGTACAACGGCTTGATTTCAAGAGGCTCTTCTATCCTAGTTTGGAACCGTTTAGTATTCATATTTGCTTCTTGAGGGAATGCTTCACGCACCGTTAGATCTGAGGCCTCTATGTACTGGGTTTTGTAAGATATGGATGTTTCTGGGGACTCTCCGGTATCAGGTTTTATGGCACCAGCCAGCATCTTGGCGAACACAGTCTTTCCTAATCCATTCTCTCCTACAATCCCGATTATTTCTTGCTGTTTCAACGCCCCCTTTGAGGCCTGTAGCTCGAACCCGTCTTCCCCAAATTTTTTCTTCATTGAATTGTATTCAAGTATTTTCTCTCCCTCTCCTTTGTCATCGCTTGATCGTTCAAAGGTTATTGTGTCGGATCGAATCTTCAGGTTTTGGGAGGGGATATGGCCTTTTAGGTACTGGTTAATACCGTTTTTAGTGCTTAAAGTGTTTGATACCATTCCGTAACTTCCTTTTTCACCGTAGAATATGTTTATCCTGTCCGATATGAGGTCTAGCGTGGCAAGGTCGTGTTCTACAGCTATTACGCTTTTTTCAAGGCCTGTTATTTCTCTTCCTGTTTTTAGTCGCTGTCCTACGTCAAGGTATGAGCTGGGTTCGTCGAAAACATATATTTCGGCATCTTCTAGAAGAGTTGATGCAATAGCGAGTCTTTGGAGTTCTCCGCCCGAGAGCTGTTTTACCTTTCTGTCAAGTAGCTTTTCTAATTCAAATTTTTCGGTTATCTCCGGTAGGCCTTCTTTCTCACCTTTTCGTTCTAGGAATTCTTTTACTGTGCCGGAGAATATTTCAGGTATTTTTTCTACTTGCTGTGGTTTCGTAGCTGAATCTATGTTTTGATCTGCTAGTTTTTCGACGTGGTTTTGTAGGCCTGTTCCCCTGAATTTTTTCTTTATCTGTTTCCATTCTGGCGGATCTTGGTACTGCCCTAGGTTGGGCTTGAGTTTTCCTGTAAGTATTTTTGACGCTACTGTTTTTCCTAGTCCGTTTTCGCCTAGTATACCTACAGATGCGTTTTGCTCTGGTTCTGGCAGCCCGTAAAGTCGGAATTCGTTTTCCCCAAACTGGTGTACTTTATCTCCTTCTTCGTGAACTAGTTGAACCATTTGGATGGCGTCTCTGTCAGGGTATTTGTTGACCGCCATTTTGTGGGCTTCCATTACGTCTTTGTCATCTATGTGAAGTTCCTCGTTTTCGTCTATGTAGAATCCTCCTTCTTTCCCTGCTCTGTTTAGAGGATCGAAGTTGATGACTGTTTCTCGCGCTAGTTCTGGCTCTATCTTGTCTTGGTCAACGATTACTATGAATTTTTTCGAGTTTCTGTTTGTAGCCATTTCAATCACTGTATAAGATGTAAAAAAGAGATGAGACAAAAGAAGAGATGGAGCTGGTTTTTTATTCGAATGCCAGTTCGTAGTCGGTTTCTGTTATGTTTTGGATTAGTTTCTGGAGTTCTTCGCGCGACATATTAACCTTGTCTTCATAGCTTCCGTCCACCACTATCTTTTTGGACTGTCCTTCCGGCTTGAAAACAGTGTTCACTGACTCGATTTCTGCAGGGCTTAAAAGGCCTTTTATTATTTCTTTGTCTTCCTCTGACTTTTCGACAATTCTGATCGGTTTCCCGATTTCTTCTGCTACTTTCTTCACTATTTCTCCTCTTCTGCCTACAACTTTGGCTCCGTCTCCAGGGCCTGTTACTATTACTACAACGTTTTCGGTGTCGTAGACTTTTTCGATTGTTGAGTCTCTAAGTGAGCCGTGTTCGTCGCTTAAGCCGTGCAAGATTCTTGAGACTTTTATGTCCAGGTCTGTTACTTTTCCGTTCTCATGGTTTTCTTCACATTTGCTGCAGAGCACATCACTCTTCAGACATACATTACAGATTGGCGCCTTCATAATGAAACTGGTTCAAGGAAAAATTAAATACTTGAGGAAGTTAAGGCCTCTGATATAACTATAGTCAAGTCGTAGAATATGGTTATAGCACTGAAAAGGATTGCGTAGAAGAGAATAAATTCGTTTAACTGCGATAGCGCTAGGCCTGAGATTAAAACAAGCACCCTAGTTATTCTGCCGAGAAGCTTGGAGGTGTTTGTGCCGTTTAATTCTTTTGATTTACCTAGGATTTCCGAAAGCACGAGTACTAACCCAAGATAAACCACTCCTATTGTTTCGAAACCGGTTGTGTATATAACTGCAGTTATGAGAGATGCTTCTAGGGCTGGCGGCATCAATATGCAGGCCGTTTTTTCTGATGGTTTTGAGGCCTCTTTAATGACTCTTCGTTCGTAGTGAAGATTGGCTCCAAGACCTAAGAATATCAATGCTGCGGCTAGTGCCGGAGGTCTTCCTGTCAAGTAAGCAGTTAATCCTGTGAGTAGAACTGTTGTTGAGAGTAGAAAGCCGTACAGCTTTTTCATAAGTTGTTTTTAGCAGGGAAATGTTTTATGGTTTCAGAGAAAACTCGGAGAAAATAAGGTATTAGACGGGAAGGCCTCCAGTCCTGCAGGGAAAAAGGGGGGAGGGGGGTTGGGTTTTTTCTCCTGCGGTTTCTGAGGGCCTTCCTCGTTTAATATAGATTTTTTAGAGCAGGGAACAGTGCCAGTGAAAGGAAACAAAAGGGGGGAGGGGGTTTTCCTATTTTATTAGGGGATGGTTGAATTCCCTTCCACTGGGTGCTCCCTGCGCCTAATATTTATTTTACTACCTCTAGTCCTAGGTCGTTTACGTCTCCGCTTACTTCTGTCTGATTTTCTTGTTCTAGTTCTCCTAAGACGTAGGGAGAGTCTACACCGGTAACAATCGATATTACCTGTAGGGCTCCTTCGAGGTCTTCTTTGATTCTTGCACCCCAGATTACCTGGGCGTTGGCATCGAGTTTTTCCGTGACGTGTTGTCCCACATCGTTGATTTCGTTGAGTGTGAGGTCTTGTCCTCCTGCTACGTGTAGGAGTGCGCCGTTTGCGCCTTCGAACTCGACGTCAAGCAAGGGGTTGGAGAGTGCTTCATGAATTGCTTCTTCGCCCTTGTTGTTTGTGTCGCTTTCTCCGTATCCTACTACTGCTACTCCTCCTTCGTTCATGATGGCCTGGACGTCTGCATAGTCCAAGTTGACAAGCGAAGGTTTGGAGATTGTTTCAGTGATGCCTTTGATCATTGTTGTGATTAGTTCGTCTGCTACTCCGAAGGCCTGATCCAATGGCATGTCGCCTGCGATGTCAAGCAGTTTGTCGTTTTCGATCACGATTGCTGTGTCTACGTGTTGCCTTAGTCTGTAGAGGCCTTCTTCTGCTTTGCTCATTCTTGCGCCTTCGATTTCGAACGGCATTGTTACTGTTCCAATTACTATGCAGTCTTCTTTGGCCGCGATCTCTGCTAGGACTGGTGTTGCTCCTGTTCCTGTTCCTCCTCCGAGGCCGCAGGTCAGGAATACCATGTCGGCTTCTTTGAATAGTTCTCTTAGTTCGGCGCGGTTTTCTTCTGCGCTTCTTGCTCCTTGTTCAGGGTGACCTCCTGCTCCGAGGCCTTTTGTTAGATCGCGTCCTACTAGAATTTTTCTGTCGGCGGAGCTCATTTTGAGGTGTTGTTTATCTGTGTTAATTACAACTGTTTCTGCTCCTTCTATCTCCTTGTTTTGGATTCGGGTTACCTGGTTGTTTCCAGCTCCTCCGACTCCTACTACTAGGATTTTAGCATCTTTTACGTCGTCTAGATTTTGAGTCTTTTCTTTTGATTGTGTAGCGTTTCCAATTATGGATTCCATTTTTATCTTTTTCTCCCGGCGTAGCGAAACCTAACCTTTTTAAATCGGCGTAGGTAATTCTACCTTAGAATAAACGAAAGTCTTTGCCCAAAGGCTTACTACATTTGCCCAATGTGATCCGAACTTTGCCCAAAGTTGGATCGATTCATACATGTCCGACCTTATCTCGTGCCCGCGAGATGTGTCGATCAACAGTTCGCTTGCCAAAGCTGAACTGAAATAGTCTTTACTACATTAACATTTTCTAAGGTCGTTTATAAACCTTTTGGATTTAACCGTTCATAACTGTTCATTGACCGAGTTTATGCGTGATTTAAACATCTAAAAGAATAATTACTATACTGTGTGTTATGAGAGAAGAAGTTATTGAAACCGCTAAAAACTCTAGGCTTAACCTTTCAGATGAAGAGGTCGAAGGCCTTTCAAAGGATTTTGAGGAAGTTCTTGACATGTTTGAAACACTTCAAAATATAGATACTGAAGGTTTGGAGCCTTCTTTCCATCCTATCGAAATTAAGGAGAAGTTAAGAGATGATAATGCTGAGGAAAGTATTGATAGAGAAGAAGTCTTTAGAAACACTGAAAACGTAGAAGAACAGTTTTTTAAGGGGCCTTCAGCCCGCTAACCAAAGAGAAGAGTTTAAAATGGCACGAGAGAATACTGTGAAAGATTTTTTGGATAATAGGGAGAAATACTCTAACTCCGACTTTTATTCGGAGCTGAAGAGTGAAAATCGTGATCTAGAGTTTATGCGCGAGATTGTTGAAGGAGAAGAAAACGATGGAAAGTTGAAAAATATTCCTTTCGTTGTTAAAGATGCAATTTGCGTTGAGGATGTGGTTACGTCTGCAGGCAGCAAGGTTTTAGAGGGTTACAGGCCTGTTTTTGATGCTACTGTTATTGAGAGGTTGAGGAATGCTGGAGCCCAGTTCTCTGGTAAGACTCATATGGATGAGTTTGGTTTTGGAACTTTCTCCACTAACTGTGCTTTTGCAACTCCGAAGAACCCTCATGACTCTGAAAGAGTTGTGGGCGGTTCCAGTGGAGGCGCAGGAGCAGTGGTTGCTGCAGTTGATTACCCTATGATATCGATAGGGGAGTCGACAGGCGGATCCATAACAAATCCTGCGGCATACAACGGAGTCGTCGGCGTGACACCAACTTATGGACGTGTTTCTCGCCATGGATTAATCGACTATGCAAACTCTCTGGATAAGATTGGTGTCTTAGCTAAGTCAGTTTACGGCACGGCAAAAGGCCTTGAAGTAATAGCGGGGGAAGACGATAATGATCATACGACTTCCTACAGGCCTGTACCCAGTTACAGTGAGTTAGAGGAAGTAGATAATCTTAAGATTGGTGTGCCACGTCAGATGCTAGAGCTTGATGGCATTCAGCCCGGTGTTAAAGAGAATTTTGAGAGAAGTATCGAGTTGTTAGAGGATAACGGTGCAGAAGTAGAGTATTTTGATCAACCTCTTTTCTCTGCTGAAACAGTTTTACCTGCTTACTATATTTTGGCAATGGCAGAGGCCTCGACTAATTTAGCAAAGTTTTCAGGCATGCGTTACGGTAATGAGGCAGACCCCGAGGATTTCGATGACTTCAATCAGTATTTTTCGCATGTCAGGTCAGAAGCTTTTGGTGAAGAGGCGAAGAGAAGAATCCTTCTCGGAACGTATATCCGTAAGGCCGGTTACCGCGACAAATACTACGTAAAGGCTGCTAAGGTAAGAACCAAGTTGATCGAAGCGTTTGAGAATGCCTTTGAAAATTATGACGTGTTGATGTGTCCTTCGATGCCGAATATTGCTCCTAAGATAGAGGATGCTGAAGCTTTGAGGCCTGAAGAGGTTTACGCCATGGATTCTCTTACTGTAGGACCTAATCTTGCAGGTATCCCGCAGTTATCTGTTCCTAATGGTTTGAGCGATGGCATGCCTACAGGCCTACAGATTTTGGCACCGCACTTTGGAGAGAAAAAAATGTTTGACACTGGTCATATGTTCGAAAAGTTAAAAGCTGAGCACTGGTAATATTTGATTTATGGTTTACGATTTGAAGTGTTCGGAATGCGGTAAGCATATAGATTTTGGTCCCGGTGAAGAGCCGGAGGAGTTGCCTGGTAAGAGCATTAGGTGGGATGGCAATGTTTACTGTAAGGAGTGTGTGAAAAGATTTGTGAAGTTAGGAGTAGGAAACATTAGAGGCAGGGTTGAATACCTTGAAGAGAAAATGGAGCAGGCCTCTGAGGCCTTAGGTTTTGAGTTTTCTTACCCTGATGAGCGAGATTAAGTATAGAAAATATGAGGGTTGACAAGAAAAATTTTTGTCTTGTTTCCCGACTTTTTTTATTGAGTGTTTATTTCGTCGCTTGTTCTTTCTATTTCTGCATAGTTTGGTGTGACTACGATCCAGTCTTCGTCTACTCCTGCGATGTCTCCATCGATTGATTTAACTGTCTTTTTGAGCCTGTTTACTGCTCTTTTTAGTTTGGTCATGTCTTTTTGTTTTAGTGGCTTGATATTGACCCATACAATTTGATTTGCTCGCAGCTTGTCTTGTACTTTTTCAACGTCGTCAAACTCTTTTAGGCTTTCAGCTCTTACTACTACTTTCTGCCTTTCTTCCGTCATTTTTGCGTCTAGTTCTACAAAGTCTTCTTCAATAATGTCTTCTTGAGATGAAGAGTCTTTTTTGTTAAGAAATCCGAGTGCCACTTTTGATTACCTCTAAGTATAAACTAAGGCCTTTCTCTTTTATAGTTTTACGGTTCAGTCTAGGCTCTCAACTTTCGAGGCTATATTCCATATCCTAGTCCTTGTGTGTTGACGGATATTAGGATCGTTGCTTACTTGATCCAGAATGGATGAGGCAGAATTTACTCTTACAGACATGTCTTTTTCTTCGTCTTCAAGTTCTGAAGCTGCTTGTTCAATCATACCTGAAACATTTGAAGGGATGGAGTCGCTCTCAGCCATATCTCTCATCATTCTTATAACTGCGTCAGCGTTCATAGAGTTTCATCCCTGAAAGTTTTGTGAAAACTTTTTCTGGTTTTCCTGCATCTTTTTGCTCAATTTTTCCTCCTTTCTTTCAAGGCCTTTCAATCTGACTTCAAGGTCTTCCTTTTTCTCATCAAGCTCGTCTTCTAGGCTGTCCCTATCTCTTTCTACCAAAAGCTCTCCTACAGACTTGTAGACTTGGCCTTCAGAATCTTCAAGCTCATCTAAAGCTTTCTTAACTCCATTGAGCTCGTTCTGAGTTTTCTCTGCTTGTTGAGTAATAGCTTGTAAGTTCTGCTGCGTCTTCTGCAGCTCCATCATCATTTTCTGTGCGTCTTGATCCATTAGTTGTTCACCTTAATCTTTGTGAGAGGCTTGCTAATCTGAAAACGGAGTCAGTTGCGCCTCTTAAAGGCCCTAATCCTTCTGCCTCCACATTTATTTGAAATATGTCTTCTTCAGTTCGGTAACTGTATTCTACAGTGTTGTGGCTTCGTAGACTTGGGCCTACTGCTTCCTGTAACTGTTTTGGTTTATCTGCAGTTATCTGTACTGACGTTTTCATACTGCCTCTACTTTGTCAGGCTCGTCAGGCCTTTTTTTGAGCAGTACTCTATGACTGCATTTCGGACAGATAACTTTCTCGTCGACTGGATCGAGTTCTACTTCTTCCTTGCATTTTACGCATACATACATTGTTTATTCATCCTCTAGTTGCTCTTTGGCTTCTTCTAGTTCTTCAACTTCGAGGTCTTTTTGAAGCGCTTTTTTCATTATCTGTGTGGCTCCAGTATCTGTCTTGTATGCTCCTCCTGCTATTTTTTCTCCTGTTTTCTTATCTCTCCAGATTCCGGCCGCTACTCTTTCGTACCGGTCGTCGTCGTTTTTTTCTGCCTCGTCTACGTTTTTCCTGATTCGGCTACCGTAACGTGGGCCGAATCTTTTGGATGATTCTCCAGACATTTTTTACCACTCTACTGTTGAAAGGGTGTGAAACTTTTTTATTCTCCCGCAGATACTATCTGCCGGAAGTTTTCTGTCTGGGTTTTCGCATCTTCAATAATTTCCATGATTTCCTCTGTGGTCAAAGGAGATTCTCCTCCCTTCTGCATGGCAACTACGTTCCCTTCCTCTGTAAGAGTGACTGTGAGCCTTGCTCCTAGAGCCTCTTCTTCTTCACTTGTGGTATCCCACAGGATCTGGTCTCCAATCTTTCTTCCTGTTGCTGTCACAGGGAACTTTGTCAATGGAATATCGATCTCTTTCTCATCGTGTACAAGCTCGTCTTCTTCTTCATCGTATACTGGGACATAACCTGTCTTTAACGCTGTGATAGCTCCAAGTGCGGCTGCATCTAAGAGGTTTCCGTCGTTGTTCAGTACGTGGATATCAATGAATACGGTGTATACTTTTTCTCCTTCTTCTATGCACAAGGCCTCTAGATCGATTGCTTCAGATTCTCTTATTCCTCTGTCTACTACTCTTGCAAGCTCTACTCCTGGTTCCTGTGGAGGGCCTGATTCGTATTCTCTGTCTGCCATAGGAGCTAATTCTGCATTGGTCACGATTGTGCCTGATGCAGGTCTGTCGCTGTAAGGCGATTCTGCTCCAAAGCTGATTCCTACTATTACCTGTGTGTCCCCTATCTTTACTCGGGCTGATCCCTGTGCTGTTGTAGGAATGTAGTCAGGCTCTATTTTGATTTCTCTGTATTCATCCATTTCACGGCCATCGAGTCTTTCTCCTTCTGCGGCCATTTTTTTGATAGTCTTTGTATTCAGTTTCATTATTCAAATTCACCTCTGTAACGGGATAGAAGAGCTTCACGTTGCTGTCTGTCAAGGTCTGCGCAACCCTTTTTAGCCAGCTCGACGCATTCCTCTACCTGTTGCGGTGTAAGGTCTCCGTCCATCTGTAGTAGCGTGATCTGGTCTCCGCCGTTAATTGTTGCGATCGGAATATCTGCGTTGCCCTCCTTGTCTTCTTTACCGTTAACGTCAAGGACTACATGATCTCCTACTACTCCTGCTGCGCAGGACGATACTAGGCCTTTCATTGGTATTCCTGCATCTGCTAATGCGAGTGATGCTGCTGTTATTCCTGTTGCTCTTGTTCCTCCATCACTTTCAATTACTTCCATTGATATGTCGATTCCTGCGGTTGGGAAGTGTTCTAGCTCTAATGCCGGTTCCAGCGCTCTTTTAGCTACTAGGCCTATTTCTTTTGCTCTTCGGTTTGGGCCAGGCCTCATTCTGTCGTCTACGCTGAATGGCGCCATGTTGTAGCGCATTTTGATTACTGCTCTGTCGCTTTCTTGGAGGTGTCTTGGGTGTAGGTCTTGTGGTCCGAACACTGATGCTATTACTCTTGTGTTGCCGATTTCTACCATTGCTGATCCGTCTGCTTCTTTTAGGACTCCGGTCTCCATTTTTGCTTCTCGGAGTTCGTCAATTTTTCTTCCGTCTACTCTTTCTCCGTTTTCGTCTACCCATTCTATTTCGTTGTTTTCCATTTTTTATTCTCCTCCTTTCTGTTCTTTCAGCCATTCTCCGATTCTGTCGGTTAAACCGCTCATGTGGGCTTCTTCTTCGACTTTTTTGATGGCTCTTACTGCTAGGTTTGCTTTATCTCCCGATACCCATATTAGGCCGTTTTGGCCTACGATTATGTTGCAGTTTGTTGCTTCGTTGATCTGCTTTACCATTGTTCCCTTTTTGCCGATTACTCTTGGAACTTTTGATGGAGGGATTGTTACGATTCGGCCTCCTTCAAGTTTTTTGCAGCGTCTGTCTTTCATTGTTAGGTCGACATCCATTGAGTCGGTTACTCCCTTTACTTTGACGACTACTGCATCTCCTACTGCGAAGAAATCGGTCAGATCGTCTTCATCTAAGTCAACGTACTGCTCTGTCGCATCTGCAATATTCAGGTTTCCTTCATACGGCGAGTTAAGATCCACACTCCATCTGGAGTAGGATACGTGAGATATTTCTCCTATTATAGTGTCTCCTTCCTCAGGAATGTATCGACCGGACATAGGCCTTACTTCTACACTTCCTGACCTGTAGAATACTGTTCCTAAGTATTTAGAAATGATTTTATTTTCTTCTTGATAAGCTCCGCTTTTAGCCTTGACGTTCTCGTCCTCTGCTATAACGTCTCCCGGAGCTACTACATCGTTTGATTCTTTCACACGTGTCATACAATTTTTTACCTCAAATCTTAGTTAAATCGTCTCAAAAGATTTTTCTTTATAATTACGATAAACGAGCCAAACAGTTTTATACTTGGTCAGCTTCCAAGTAGCCGATTATCTGTTCTCCATCCCAAGAATCGATCCTAGCAACGATTCTCTTCCTTCCATAGACTGATAGTCCTCCACCAGTTATATTTTCCAGATCCAATTCATTACCTGTTAACTCTCCAAGCAGGTCGGATAGAGATTCGACAAGGCCAGAGTAAGTCTCAGCAGATTCATCGTTTTCAACAACAATTGAGTCTCCTTCAAGACCATAATAAAAACTGAAGCCGTCTATGTCAGCCTTTGCAGAAAGGCCTTCTCTAGTTAACGGCGAATCCGCAAGCGAGAACTCAATTCTTTCACTACTTTGTGGTTCGAGCATGTTTTCGATAGATGAATTAAGTTTTTCCAGATTCAATGCTCTCTGAGCGTAACTGTAGCCTTCCAGTTCTTCAATATCCTCGAATAAACCCATTTTTTGGTCCTCGATTTCGCCAATTAATTTTTCTGAGTCAAACGTCTTTTACTTCGGAGTTGCCGGAGGTCATTTGTTGCAGCTCTTCCATGAGTTCTGAAAGCACTCCTGCAGGGACTCTAATTTTTGCGTAGAAGAACTCGTTACCCCATTGTTCTTCTAAAACATCCGCTCTCTGTTGCAACAAGTTGTAGGCCTTGCCTCCGGCATCGCTTGGAATTTTTATTGCGACAGTCTTCTCATCTAGCGATACCGGAATTATAGGCCTGATCGCGTCTATTGCATCTTTGAACTGGGCTTCAGGATCTTCCATAGCATCGAAATCAAAGCCTGCCTCTTCCAACGCGTTCTCCACTCTTTGAGGCGGATGAGGGTTACCGGTTTTCGGGTTCTGTGCTCTGCGGGCGATCATGGAAATTACTTGCTGTCTCTTATCCTTACGCATCTCGGCCTTTTGATCTGTAGTGAGCTGCATATCGCCTTTCTCGAATACTTTTTTCGCTGCATCCATTAACTGTTTAGTACCAAACTCTTCCTCAAGTTCGGATGGAGAGGCCTTTTCTCCTTTGTTAACGTCTTTGAAAATTTCTTGGACAAAAAGCAGTCGCGGCATATCTAGGTCAGCGCCTTCAAACTTTGCCTCTTTAGCCGGATCAGGCTCAACAAGTATCTCAAAAATTATATCGCCTTTATACTGGATTCTTATCGCATCAGATGTGTCAAGGCCTTCAGCCTCTCCTGAACCTAAGTCGCCTGCTCCGAAATTCTGGTTCATAAGAAAGGCTTTTCCATCTAGATTTAAACAATTACTGCCTCAGTCTAGCAGTCCTGAGGCTGGTTAGCTTCCATCCATTCCTCCTCATTCTCCCAGTCCATGTACATAGTTGCATGGACTTCAGGCTCGCAGTCCTTAAAAACTACGTGATGACTGGTAACCTCCTGACTCTCAGCCAGAGTCCTAATCATTAAGATACGAGGCCTCTCCATATCTAACGTGACTGTTGCACCATGTCTGAGCGGGAAACGTACTAGGCCTTCAGAGTTCAAAGCAAGTATGCCATCTTTCGCCCAGTAAACAGTCTCCTTCTCCTCACCATTACTGCGAAGAGTAAAAGTATCCGTATCATTCTGTTCAAATTTCACATAACTGCTCCTCCAGTTAGTAAACCAACCGTCCGCAATCTCCAATTCAAGCTCTTCGCTCTCAGCATCATAGGATGCTTCAATCTCAGGCTGCTCCACTGGTAAAATAGGCTGTGCTTGAAACTGACTACTATATATGTAAAAAACAGAATATCCTAACGCAATTATAGCTGTCAATATAATAAAAAATACTGACAATCTGTGTAATGTTTTATCAGATATCATGATTAGGGCATGTTCAAATTCAATTCATCCATGATGGTTTCAATTGTGGTTCCTCTAGTGTTATTTATAGGCCATGCGCCTTTAATTGATCCATAAAACCAAGCTTCATCTTGTGCATTTGTTTCAAATATAGGTCCTCCTGAGTCACCCGAATCCATATATGGATCTATAACTAGTGCCTCAGTTGGAGAACCTCGCACACTTTCTATTGTTCCTGACAATCTACCACTACTATATCCTTGAGCAGAGACCTCTATAGACGGATCTCCCACATAATTTTCAATAGCCGAGTCAGGTATGTATCCAACCACATCAAGTTCTTTCTCTGAGTTGTTCTCATCACTAATTTGGCTAGCGGAATCTTGACCCTCGGTTATGAATGCACAATCTATGTTACCATCATCTATTACTTCTTCTATACTGCCGAGATACCGTATGCTATTTGGGCCTACTGTTTCATATGCTGAATTGTATCCATCTACAACGTGACCTGATGTTACCCAGCCATCACCATGAGTATTACTATTCATTTTTCCCATTAGAGTACCAGCATTATCAGTACTCACCGAAATTCTTTGACCTCCTGGAACAGGGTCAAACCTTGATCGTATTCCTGGTTTATTATTTCACTAACTCTGTCTCTAACATCTAGAGCCGCCTGCCTTCTCTCCATTCCTCTCGTTCGATTGTATCATAAATTGGCTCTTCTACGGATTTTACATCCTTTCTAGTACGTATTTTAGCTACAAATGGGGCTTCTTTTTCCGGATCGTCAACGATATCCCTAATTTCATTTTGATCCAAATAGTCCAGAGTTGTTGCTGAAACTCCAGCCCCAGCCATTGTTTCAAGAAAACGACGCCTACCCATCCTTTCAAGATCATTTAATTTCATAACAATCTGAATAATACTCTATTCCTCTTGCATTTTATATTGTGTATATAGTTTTCAACATAATTAGCTTTAAGGCTCATTTCTCGTTCCTTTTAGCTCTTATAGAGAAAATTAAATGAGGAAAAATATGGGTAAGAGGCCTAAAGTAGATCTTCTCTTAAAGTTCTACGCCTTGGTCTTCGAGTTCTTGCGGAGAATAGCGTTTGAAATCTTCTTCAGTGTTCAGAACTGCAAGTTCAACGTTCTTCAGTTCGATGTCCTCTTCTCCTTCGCTCAAAGCTTCTACAGCAATTTCAATCGCTGCTTCTTGATCTAGGCCTTCTTCCCAGTTTTCTTCTAAGTGTTCCTTAGCTTTTTGCCGGCCTTTCCCGATTGCAACTGCTTTCCACTGTGAAAGTGTTCCCGAAGGGTCTGTATGGTATACTTCTGCTTCCCCATCTTTTACTCCGCCTGAAATTGTGGATAAACCGTAAGGCCTTACTCCTCCGTACTGGGTGAACTGTTGGCATCTGTCAGCGATGAAAGTTGCTAGCACTGATGTCGGTATTTCTTCGTCAAAAGTCATTAAATGTTTCTGAGCCTCGTTCCTGGCTTCGTCGACCAGTGTTCTGCCGTCTGCTACCAGGCCTGAGGTTGCGACTCCTATGTGGTCGTCAAGCTTGAATACTTTTTCAGGGTTACGGACCTGTAGTTCCGGCGTGCTTCTTGTTGCCGCTAGCACTACTCCGTTTTCGTATGTTATTCCGAGCGCTGTTGCTCCTTTTTTGACTGCTTCTTTTGCATATTCGACTTGGAAAAGTCTGCCGTCCGGCGAGAAAATCGTGATTCCTCGGTCGTACTGTTGTTGCTGTGGATTAGTCATCTGCATCATATCAACACCTTTAGAACTCTACAGTTTTAACTACCAGTCCAAGATTTATTAACTTGACCGCAATAGAGAAAAGCCTTTTTTAGATTATCAGGGCTAAATTCTTCATACAGAATACAAAAGGTCCACTAGCTCAGGGGTTAGAGCACCGTCCTTATAAGGACCATTACACAGAAAACACGCCTAAAAAGGCCTGTGTAGTGAGCCTCGAGAGAGGCGGCGGTCCCGGGTTCGAATCCCGGGTGGACCAAATAGTCCATGTGACTCTTTCTGTCCTTAGAACTACTGACCTTAATAACTCGGTTTGTATAGAGGACCGCTCTGCGTTCGCCTAAAGGGGAACAAAAGTTGACAGAGTACGAAAACTTAGAATACATTTATCCAAAACTCGCTGAAAACCTCCGAACTATCAGACCACAATAAGAAAGTCTTAGATGACTTCTTCGATAAATGGGCCACAAAGCAAAAAGATAGCTCAAACGAAGATTTCGCTAACAAATTAAGAGAGAAAAATTAAATCAGAAAGCTGCCATAACAAATCCAATTAACGGTAAAAATCTCTTCTCCATACTGGAGACTTAATTTCTAGCCTTGAATTAATTTTGAATGTCTATCGGATATGAAGTGTTAACAAAGGTTTAGTTTAGCTACAGTAATTTTTTTGCTTGTAGGAAACTCAAGTTTTTGTTATGAATTTGAAAGGCTTAATCATCATTATTCTAGGCGTAATTTTT
>LKMX01000033.1 GCA_001564035.1 Nanohaloarchaea archaeon PL-Br10_U2g27 | reverse complement strand
CATGCTCCTCTATAAGTTTCTTGCACTGTGCTAAGGCCTGAGGATGAGATTTCACTGTTTTTATATCTTCTAGATCTGTTTCGGAGATAAGGCAGTGGTTTATCGCAATTTTTACCTCTCCTGTGACAGTTTCGCCTTTTTCTCTCAGCATGTCTACAGTATCTCTGACCCCTCCGCCTAGAGAGTTCTCAACCGGTACAAACTTCGTTTCTGTATCGGATTCAAATACTTCTGTTATGGATTCGCACCAGACTGGTTCAAAAGTTCCAAAGTACTCCAAAGCTGCTTCGTGTGTATACGTGCCTTCAGGGCCTAGAAGCGCTACTTTCATCGTAAGCACCCTTTCGAGGCCTGAATCATTATGACGTCGTTTCTTGCTGTTTTACAGTTTTTTGTTTTAGAGCTCATGCAGAGAGTTGTTTTTGACATTGTTAAAAAAGCAGTGTTAGAAAAGTCCTTTTTTCTTGGCTTCTACAATACCATCATTTGTAATGCTGAACTGTTTTGACAGGCCTCTGGGAAGAGAACGATGTTTCGAGACCTCTATTTCTCTGCTTTTACCGTCTGAAAGTTTTAGCAAGCATTTTGACCAGTATTTCGGCACGTCACGGCCTACAAGCTCAAGTTCTTCTTCATCGAAGCTTGTGTAAACCTGGTTAGTTATTATCACAGGTATTTCGTGTTTCCTTGCTATTTTTGAGAGTTCTGAAAGCTGTTTTGACAGGTTCTGATTGATTTTGGAAGCATTATCACCGTTTACTTTTAACCGGTATAAAGATACTGCGGAGTCGACCACCACTAGCTCGACGTTTTCTTTAGCAACGACTTGCTCCAAGTTATTGATAACTTCTCTCTGTTCCGAAAACTCGACAGGATTCTTTACCAAAATATTCTCCAAGGCCTTTTCCGAGGATACCTGGGCAACTCGTTCAGGAGAAAACCCTCCTTCTGTATCTATATATGCAACCTTCCCTCCTTTCTCAGCTACTGTAGCTGCTGCTTGAACGCAGAGATTGGTTTTACCAGTGCCCGATTCTCCGTATATATTGGTGATTACTCCTTTCTCCAGGCCTCCGTTCAACAAGTCATCTAAGAGTGTTGACCCGGTCGAGACTCTTTTTACTTCCACATAGTACTATTTGTGATCAAAGCTTAAATCGGGTTGAGAAACAAAACCTGTTTTTTACTCACGTAAACAAAAAAGTTTATAATAGTTTTAGAAGGTAAAGATAGGTATATGGAAGAACGTCCAGCTTCACTCCTAACGTACAAGACTTACCGGAAGAAATTCGATTCCGTGTACGAACGCAACAAATTTTACAGAGGCCTCTTCGGCTACAAACAAACTGTAAAACGAAACGGCAAAACGTACAAGTACGAAAAGGACGGTTTGATGGACGAAGTACCGAACGTGAGAATAGACGATTCAGTATTCATAATAATCAAAGACTATACAAACGAGGTAGACGAATACTTCCAAAGCTGGGGAAACAAAGTATCCCACCACATATTCAAAGTCCTGATAGAGGACCAAGAAATGATCAAAAAGATTGAAGAAAAAGAAGGTGAAATAGCATGAGCGAACCCGTAAGACTAAGAGTAGGCGAAGTACCTCCAAACGCACAGCAAGACGTTGGAAGAGGAATAATCAGAATCGACAGCAAAATCATGGAAAAACTAAGCGTAAGAGAAGGCGACGCCGTAACCGTCAACGGAAACAGAGAAACAGTAGGCCTAGCAGCCAGAAGCTACCCCGCAGACAAAGGCCTAGGCATAGCAAGAATGGACGGCTACACACGAAAAAACGCAGGAACCAGCCTAGGAGAACACGTAGAAATACAAAAAGCCGAAATCAAAGAAGCCAAAAAAATAGTGCTAGCACCAGCAGAAGAAGGAGTAATGATGCAAGTAAGCGACCCCAACATCTTCAAAAGAGGAATACTAGGCCGCCCCGTAATGCAAGGCGACATAATAGTTCCCGGAAACCAAGACAGGCCTCGCAGCTTCTTCGAAGACATGTTTGAGTCAGCAGCCGACAACTTCTCATTCAGCTTCGGCAACACCAAACTAAGCGTTGTAAAAACCAAGCCAAAAGGACCGGTAAAAATAACAGAAGCAACAGAAATCGAAATGAAAGAACGAGCAGTATCAGAACCACAAAGACAAGTAAAAGTACCAGAAGTAACCTACGAAGACATCGGAGGCCTCGACGAAGAAGTACAAAAAGTCAGAGAAATGATCGAACTACCGTTAAAACACCCAGAAGTCTTCCAACAACTAGGAATCGACGCACCTTCAGGCGTATTATTACAAGGCCCTCCAGGAACAGGGAAAACCTTACTAGCGAAAGCCGTAGCAAACGAGGCCGACGCAGACTTCCTATCAATCGACGGCCCAGAAATCATGTCCAAATACTACGGAGAATCAGAAAAACAGCTCCGAGAAAAATTCGAAGAAGCAAGAGAAGGCGAACCCAGCATTATCTTCATCGATGAAATCGACGCCATCGCACCAAAACGTGGCGACGCAGGAGGAGAAGTCGAAAGAAGAGTAGTAGCCACACTTCTCTCAGAAATGGACGGCCTAGAAAGCCGAGAAAACGTTATCGTAATCGCAGCAACAAACAGGCCTGAAGCAATCGACCCAGCACTGAGAAGAGGAGGTCGATTCGACCGAGAAATCGAGATAGGAGTACCAAATTCGAAGGGGAGAAAGGAAATCCTACAGATCCACACAAGAAACATGCCTCTCGAAGAAGACGTAGACCTAGACGAACTAGCAGACCTAACACACGGATACGTCGGAGCAGACCTAGAAGCCCTCTGTAAAGAAGCAGCAATGAGCGTGCTCAGAAACGTGCTTCCAGAAATAGACATGGACGAAGAAATACCAAGCGAAGTACTAGAAAAACTAGTAGTAAACCGAGACGCCATGCTCGACGGCCTAAGAAACGTAGAACCAAGCCAGATGAGAGAAGTAATGGTAGAAGTACCGAAAGTCTCTTGGGACGACGTAGGAGGCCTCAACGAAACCAAGGAACGACTCCGCGAAATGGTAGAATGGCCTCAAAAACACCCTGAACGCTTCAAAGACATGGGAATCGAAGTACCAAAAGGCATAATGCTCTACGGAATGCCAGGAACAGGGAAAACCTTGCTAGCGAAAGCCGTAGCAAACGAATCCAACTCCAACTTCATCAGCATCAAAGGTCCAGAAGTCTTCAGCAAATACGTAGGAGAATCAGAGGAAGCAGTAAGAGAAATATTCCAAAAAGCAAGGCAAGTAGCACCATGCATCCTATTCATAGACGAAATCGACGCCATCGCACCGCGCAGAGGAGGACGCAGCAGCGACTCAGGCGTAGGAGACAGAGTAGTAAACCAACTGCTAACAGAGCTAGACGGAATCGAGAGCTTGGAAGGAGTAACAGTCATAGCAGCAACAAACAGGCCTGACATGATCGACCCAGCAATCACAAGGCCTGGAAGAATCGATAGAAACGTAGAAGTAGAAGTCCCAGACCTAGAAAGCAGAAAGAAAATCTTCAAAGTCCATACAAGAAAAATGCCGGTATCCAGCGACGTAGACCTAGACGAGCTAGCAGAGCTAACAGAAAACTTTGTAGGCAGCGACATAGAGGCCTTATGCCGAGAAGCAGCAATGATCTCTCTAAGAAACGATCCTGAAGACAGAGAAGTTACGATGAAAGAGTTCAGAGAAGCCATCAAGGACACAAAAGCCACTGCGACAGAGGAAAACCGCAGCCTGTACCGGCAAATGGCCAGCAAAATGGAAAACATAGAGCAGAAAAAGGAAACACCCGACTACTTTGCCTAATAAACCAAAGAAGAAACGGAGGGGTGTTTCCGAACCCTCCAATTTATAACGAACAAAGGAGAAAGAATAACCTATGAGCGACGAGATTGACCTATCCAAACCAGTAAAGGAAGTCAAGAAACAAGTAAGAAATAGTGAAAACGTCAATCTCAAAGAACTCCTAAAAAAAGAAAAAGACGGCAAGAACAGGAGCACACTGACAAAATTCCTGGAAAAAAGAATCCAAAACACAGGCCAAAAAACGGATTCTCAGCTAGCCCTTTCTAAAACAAGAAACGAAAATAACAAGGATAAAAATTTCAATAATCCTAGCGTATTGACAATAGGAGTCAGACAAGCAGTTATCCTATCATTCCTCTTCGGATTAGTAACAGGCCTATTACTCGGAACGATGATGTTTGCAGCCGGAGGCCTGAGCATCGAAGCACCAACAATGGAACAAGACGCAGGGAACGGAGAATCAGGAGAGCCGGCGGAATCAGGTACTGAGGAAGTGGATGAAGATTTAGAAAGTATTAGTGGTATGCCTTACGACGTGAACACTGGCGTTGGCTCAGAGAACGTAGAGTGGAATGGTGAGACGGTTGAGCTAGAAGGAAGGCCTTATATGGGCGATGATGATGCAGATGTGATAATGGTTAGTTATGAGGACTTTTTCTGCCCGTTCTGTACTGCATTCCACAACGAAGAGTTTGCTGAGGCTAATCAGATGAACTCCGCTTTCGGAGATATAGTTGAAAACCATATTAAGGAAGGTGAAGTACAGTACTACTACAAGAACTTGCCTGTAGTCGGCGGAGATCAACCCGCTGAAGCGCTAGAATGCACGCTTGAGCATGGCGACACTGAAGCGTTCTGGGACTTTAACTATGAACATTTCCAAAACTTTGAACAACTCCAGCAGTTAGCTGAGACAGATCCTTCAGAGTATGATGAAGTAATGATCTCATGGGCAGAACAACTAGAAATGGATGCTGATAACTTTGAAACATGTCTTTTAGAATCAGAAAAGCAAAATGACGTTATAGACCAGGCAGAAGAAGCAGAATCATTGGGAGCCTCTTCGACACCCTCAGTATTTGTGAATGGAGAGCTAATAGAAGGAGCTCAACCATACTCTGCTTTCGAAACAGTTATTGACGAACAGCTGGAATAAAGATCGACTATGCTAACTATAGAAAATTTGAGACACACTCAAAAACAGCTTTTGACAGCGAAAAGCCTTTTAATTGTATTTACAACCAGCCTAATAGCTTACAGCTTTTTAGCCCTGTTAAACAATATGTCACTGCTGACTTCGCATCTTGTACCGCCCAACATTTCTTTCCTATCCTCTATAATCCCTCCCCTAGTAACACAGTACCCTGGAACCGTAGAAACACAGACATTAATCGCCACAATTTTGACAGCAGCATTAGTAGGCCTCAATATAGGCCTGCTATCCCAAACCCTTTCTTTCAACGGTTTAACTGCAGCACCCGGAGCAGTATTAGGACTAACGATTTCTGGATGCGCAGCATGCACTGCAGGAGTAGTTACAATTGCAGGGACTTCAATAGGACTAGCATTTTTGCCTTTAGGAGGCCTTGAACTAAGTATTTTGGGAATAGGCCTTCTAGGCTTTTCTGCACTCTACATATCTGAAAAAGACAGGCAAAAAATATGCGAACTCTAAGGCCTTGTAGTCACAATATTATCGCCGTCATCAACACCCACGAGTATAGTATGCTCTGCCTGGACAACAGTTCCTTCCTCCACTTCTTTCAAAACAGGATAATGCTTGACAGCGTCTGCTGAAACAAGTTTTTTAAGAGCAATTCGCTCTCTAGGACCCATTTCCAGCCATCTAGAGCTGAACGGCAGGCCTTGGAACTTTTCTATTTTTTTAAGCAGATTACGCTCCGCTCTTCCTCTGACCTTGCCTTTTTGCCTTATGTAGATGTTGCCTTTTTTACCATTCTTTATTTTACCGCTGCCTGTAGTAAGGAAAGGCTCTACTGCGAAAGCGTCGCCTTCTTGAATAACATGATTGCTGGCGTTGGCGATATTCGGTATTGAAACTCCGGCGTGCTGAGTGTACTGTTCAATGTAGTGCCCTGTCAAATTTCTTACCACGTTGTACTCTTCAGAGACCTGGTTCTGAATGAACGTTCCAAGCTCTCCAACCGTTTTACCAGGCTCTATGAACTCTAAGGCCTTAGCTAAAACATCTTCAGCCGCGTCAATCATTTCACTGTGTTCTCCAGAATGATTAATAGTTAGAGCAGTGTCCGCGATGTACCCATCTTTACGCGCCCCAATATCGATTTTTAAAACATCTGAACGCTCTAAGACACGATCCTCATTGATCCCTGGAGAGTAATGTGCTGCCTGATCATTGATAGATAAATTTACAGGAAAAGCAGGTTCGAGGCCTTCATCACGAATTAAATTTTCAATCTCCTCCGCGATAACTCCAAGGTTTGTGCCAGGAACCGCAACTTCTCTAGCCTTTTCTCTCGCCTTCTGAACTACAAGGCCTGCTTCGATATAATTTTGTTTTACTTCTTGCTCCATACAGATTAATCAGGTTACAAACAGGTAAAAAACCCTTTTACCGCCCAGCGACCCCTGATTTTTCAGCAGCTCCAGCAACTCTGTCAGCAATTTCCATTGCAAGATCCTTATCCATAGTTTGAGGAACTATCGCATCTTTCTCAGGTTCTATAAATTCTGCTATAGCTTCTGAAGCAGCAATCTTCATCTCTTCGTTAATCTCAGAGGCCTCTGCATCCAGAGCACCCCTAAAAATCCCTGGAAACGCCAAAGAGTTATTCACCTGGTTTTCAAAGTCTGAACGGCCCGTGGCAGTGATAGCTGCGCCAGCATTTTTAGCATCTTCAGGCAGTATCTCCGGTTCAGGATTAGCCAATGCAAAAACTATTGGCTCTTCAGCCATCGCCTCGACCATTTCCTTCGAAATAAGGCCTGCTACTGAAAGCCCGATAACGGCGTCAGCATCTTCTACCGCATCTGAAAGGCCTCCAGCCTCTTCACTAGCCTGAGTCCTCTCTGCAAGCCTTGCCTTGTAAATATTGCCGTCATCCTCTCTTATGACTCCTTGAGAGTCCACAGGAATTATCTCTTCAGCCCCTGCCTCCAATAAAAAGTTGCTGACAGCAATACCTGCTGCACCAGCCCCAACAATAACTATTCTCGAATCTTCAAGCTCTTTTCCAAGCAGGCCTAAAGCATTTTTTAGAGCCGCTAAAACAACTACAGCTGTACCGTGCTGATCATCATGGAAAACTGGTATGTCCAGCCTCTGCTTCAAGGCCTCCTCAATTCTGAAGCATTCCGGCGCAGAAATGTCTTCAAGGTTTATAGCGCCAAAAGTCGGAGCGACACGTTGAACTGTTTCAATAACGGCTTCCGGTTTACCTGAATCAACAACCAGCGGAAAACCATCAACATCGCCAAACTTCTTTAAAAGATTTGATTTACCTTCCATAACCGGCATTGAGGCCTCAGCACCGATATCACCCATCCCCAGGACTGCGCTGCCGTCACTGACTACAGCCACTAAGTTACCTTTCGAAGTATACTGATATGCTTTCTTCTTGTCTTCAGCTATTTCTTTACACGGCTCAGCAACACCTGGCGTATACACAAGCCCTAGGTCTTCTTCATCGTTTATTTCGACCGAGGCCTCTACAGAGATTTTCCCCGGGTTTTCGCTGTGAAGATTCAGTGCATCACTTTTTTCTTTCATATTAAACTGGTTACCATAATATGTTGAAAAGACTT
>LKMX01000032.1 GCA_001564035.1 Nanohaloarchaea archaeon PL-Br10_U2g27 | reverse complement strand
TAGCAGACCTATTTAACGGGAGAATTCGTAAGAGGATGTCGTGGAACTTGTTAAAATACGTATATGATTTTTCAACAGTAGGAGTGGCCCTGAGCAAGGAAGAGCGTTACGAAGGCTGGACGCGGTACCAATACCCTTCAAAACTAAGAGTCATGGGCTCTTCTAGAGCATCAAGAAACAAGCTGGATAGCATAAGCTCAAAACTTGGTGAAAAACTCCATATTTCAAAGGATGACGCTAAAAAAGACTTGAGGCTTTACTCAAAAATACTTGATGCAAATCAGGAACTGGGAGATCAGCTAGGCCTAGAAGAAGACGAAACAGAGTTTATACAAAATTTCTGAAAAAAGGCCTGAATTTTTTATTCGAGGCATTCTAACTCCACTCTTGTGTCTGGCGACTCCAATGTGACATTAATACATTCCCCGGAAGGCCTTTCCCAGTAGTCAACACTGTATCTGTAGTCCATCTCTGAGACAGTCCTTTCGAAATTTGATCTGTCTAGCTGGCTTACACTGCCTCCCGTCGTTACTTTTGAGGCCTCTTCCTGTATATACTGTATTTCATAGGACATGTCCTCAGGCTCATAGGTTCGATCTTGAAGATCTGTTATCACCGATCCCACTGTTATCATCAGCAGGCCTGCTATAACTGCGGAGATCAGCATGAACTGTGCTTTTATTCTGACCACCTCAAGTTGAGTGTGTAAGGCAGGTATACTTCTTCTTCCACGCTTCCGTGGACTGTAGTGGATACTCCTTCAGGATCTTCTTCTCCTTCAAAGCTGTATTCGTTTCCTCTTAACCAGTACATCATTGCGGAAAGCAGTTTAAGCTCATTCTCACCGTATCTTTCTTGGTAGCCTGCAAACATTATTTTTTCGCCTGTAAACTCATCAAAAGAGTCTCTGTATGGCGCCAACTCGATAAATGATTCTGCAGGGCTTAAAAACTCGACACACTCCCCATTATTATCGCAGCCCTCAACGTTCTGGGCATTCATTATATACCTTCTATCGCCTAACTCAATCTCTTCACCGTTAAGTATAAGATCAGAGTCATATTCTCCTGATTGATCCGTATCAAGTTTTACACCTCTCTCATCCAAATTACAAGTATCGCTGTCAGACCCAAGTCTTGCGTTCAAAACATCTACTTCTCCATGCTCAGGGAACTCAACATTGCTCTGCTCTGTAAGCGCGTCATCATTATCCAAGTTATGATCGATCTCATAACATTCACTGTCCGGCGCCTGATCAAAATCATTCGACTGCTGCATATCCGAAACAACTACATCAAGATCAGACGTGTCATGGGACTCAGCAGGCCCATACACAGTATCGCGTGACGGCTCAAGAGTGCTTTCCTCATCTGAAATCAGCTTGCCCGGCGGATTCATAGCTGTATCAGAGGCCTCACCGTCCAATCCCTTGAAAAATGTTTCAATATGTACTGACTCAGACGCATCAGAAAAATCAATATTCGTCGGCTCCCCATCGTAACCATCTTCATAATCCGCAGGGAACCACTCAAAACCTGCGTCCTGAACAAAACCATCCATATCACTTTCATCAAGATTCATGAGGAACAGAGCAGAGTTTTCGAGCAAGTGCTCCTCCAAAACCTGTCTATTACTGGCATCATCATTAATGTCATCCAGCACAACACTTTCTCTAAACACAACCAAGTCATAATCTTCAGAATCAACTTGATCAAAATCAACCATGTCAAAAGAAGTGTCGGTTCTTATCTGGTTAATCCCTCTTTCAAACTGCTCCATGATCCTAACAGGCTGAGTAGCATTGTAGAACAACGCATCCCCTCCGTTTTCATCAGCATCTATCTCTTTAAAGTCAAAAAAGTCTGAAACCTCCTCAGTATCGTCATCACCCCAATAAAACACTTCGTCCAAGTAGAAAGGACCGTCTTCACCAGCAAACTGACACTCAGTACTGTTATCAACCCACAACGTATCATAACCCGACGTAACCTCGGCATCTGTAGCATTAGTATTCCCAAAATACAAGGCCACACCCGAATCTTCCTCAAACCCATTATCGGTTCTCAAAATAGGATCGCTAGAAGCATCTTCAAGCTCCCTGAGCTCACCCTCACAGCTCCCCAAATCATCAGTAACATCTTGAGACAATCTATGATCCTGCTTCGTATAGAAACCCACACTCGTCTCGTAAACAGGAATGTTAGAAACAAGGCCTGTCACCTCCATATCCCTATCAGAAATAGTGGCAATCGCAGTCTGGACAGAACCGGTCTCACCTCTCTGAATAAAACTCTCTAAATGCCCGGAAGACTGCATCGAATACGATAGATCTTGCGCCGCCACCCCTCTCTGATACTCGGACCAGTCCTGGCTAGGAGAAGCCAACTGCAAAGCACCTAGAGAGAAGATCAGAATTGTTATCGTAGCTACTAAGGCCTCCAATGCATAACCTATTCCTTTTACCATGCGAAAACCTCCATTTTAACTATCTCATTACTGCTTTGAGGATCATCCATTATCGGATAACGATTCATCTTAATCACGTCTCCAGATGCTGAACGATCCGAAGGCCCGAACTCATTAACATGAGACTGGAGAACCACTATCGCACCAGGCCTTTCATCACGATTCTGTATCGCGGCTATTTCAAAGTCTTGGCCTATCTCATCTTCGCTCAAAGCTTCAGGTACTTCGCCTTCCTGTTTATGCTCGCGCTCCCTGAAATCCCAGTCATCCGAGACATAAACGTTAGCATACTGTCCGTCGATCGCAGTGACCAAAAACTTTACCGTTTCACCATTAAGATCAATACTCCCATAATGAACCCTGTTAGCAGTGATATCATACTCCTGCTCCAGAGGCTCTTCTATTTCAGGATCTTCCGGAGGCCTAGTACGGGTAAAAGTTTCATGAGTCTCAACTATCGGATACCACGTGAAGACAAAGCTATAGCTGTGATCAGGTTCGAAGTAATCGCTGAACTCGTTGTAAGAATAAACATCATCCCCTGCAGTACCCATAGACTCTATTTTATCCCTATCAACCCTTAAACGATCATCTGCCTTAAATCCAGGCCTCAAAACTTCATCAAGAGTATCCTCATTTCTCTCCCAGTCACTGCCGCCTCCATCATAATTATGCTCACCGGACGTTTTCAAAAGATAATCAGTAATATATTTCGCTTCCAAGTTTAAAGACTTGGTATCCGAGTCATCGTAAAAATTAGGCACCTCATTCACAGCCAAACCCATTATCGCAATAACCACAGTTAAGAAAAACAATGCGCTACCGATAAATTCGAGCGTTACCTGTCCTTTTAATCCAGTGTTTGTATTCATTGCTTCTAACGCCTCCCTTAGATCCCCATAGGCCTTACAACAAGCATGAATACGATAAAGGCTGCTGGAAGCATTATAATGGCGTGTTTTATTCCTGCACTGGGAGAACCCTCAGAAATCTGGCCTGCGACCGCCGCACTACACATACCCTGAATCATAAGCATAGTGAAAAGTATCGATTTGTAATACGCCATCTGCCCATACGAGTACTGTTCTGCGAACTCAGAGGTGAAATCAGTGACGTTAGCAGGCACAAAACCGAAAATCTGTGCAATGCTGCACAAAGGACTTGCGTAAGGCACTTCGGGGCCGCAAAAGTTATCGATTTCAGAATCCTCGCCATCGCCCAGAAACTCGCCTACATTCTCTAAAGTACCTGTCTCAGGTGTTCCGAGGCCTAAAAGCTGTGCCATCAAGAAGTAGATTCCTACTGTAATCCCTATGAACAGGAAATATATCACATACATGATTACCAGCTGCTGTTTAAGCATAGAGTTCTTCCTCTGAATAACCTCTCTAAGCATGCTTGCGCTTTCTCCCACCGATTCAATTGTTTTAGTAATCTCTCCCCCGCTTTTGTAGCTTTGAAGCATAATGGAAAGAGACTGCTGTATTACCGGTGAGGCCTTCATCCGCCTAGAAAATCTTTCAATCACTTCAGGGAACGGTATCCCCCAGGATAGCTGGCTCTGCACCTTATCAATCTCTCTATTGAGCCTACCATAGTCTGTCTCTTTCGCAGACTCAAAAGAGTCAAGCATGGTCATGCCTCCTCTCTTGGACTCGGCTAAATCCTTCAAGAATGCAGGGAACTGTTTCTCCATCTCTGAAACCGCACGATTCTTCAAAAAGGATATTATACCATAGGGTAGAACCGCGGTAATCAAACCGAGTATTATTATCATTCCTCCTATCTGTATCAGGCCTGTAGAGTAGATCAGTGCGCCTACAACCATTATTACTAGGCCTAATGCTACGCTCCCTATAACTATTTTGTCTTCGTTCGACATCCCGGGTTCGAACTCTTCTTCTCTGAAGAAGTCTATCATCTTATCCCTCCAGGAGCCATTCCCTGCACTAAAAGTATAAACATGCCTGATATAAGCGGGAGGCCTAGAAATATTGCTACTAGCTGGATGCCCACGATTTGGTTTGCTGAAAGATCTTGAGAGATAGTGCTCATTACAGCGCTCATAGATGTAAATATGATCGATCCGACTACTACAACAGTAATATACATTTCTACGAGGAGCGACAGCTGTTCAGAGAACTCTTCAATCCTCCTCTTATATGCGCTCATCAATGTGTCAGACCGCTGTCTGAGGAACTCTCTGAGCGATCCTCCTGTTGTTATAACGTGGTTTATTCCCCACATCAGTTCCTGGTAGTCTTCTGATGGGCTTCTCTTCGCTGATCTCTCCAAAGCCTCGCTTATATCCATTCCAAACGTTTCGATATCCCGAGATATTTTTGAGGCCTCTTTAGATACCTCTCCGTATTCGTCCACTTCTCCAAGGTTCTTGAAGATTTGCGGTAGAGAAGTTCCAGTACCTGCTAGAGTTGAAAGGTACATTGTGGCGAAAGGCAATGTGTCCCTGATTTTTGAGGCCCTGTCTTTGATCATTATAGCAGGGTAGAGATAGAACCCCACTCCTGTAAGAAGTGAGAGGATAGGCGTCAGTATTAGCGCGATCATAATCCCGCTTAACCCCATTGACAATGTCAAGACGGTTGTCCCCAAAGTCAACGTTAATAGAGCCACTGTTCCTACTGTGAACAGCATCATGCTAATATACTCAGGCAGAGAAATATCAACTCCTGCTTTAGCTAGCTGAGGCCTAAGATCTTCAAAATAGTGTAGGAGCTCTAAGCTGTAGCTTCCTACCTGGCTGTAACAGAACTCCGAGTATTCTTTAAGCATCTCCAAGCTCTAATTCGTTTTGGTCTAAATTAAATGTTTGTCCTATCTCTTCCATGATAGATTCTGGATCAGAGTAATATCTGGAAATCACATCTCCTACGTCCCGGTAATGCTTGATCTGCTGATCCTGCATATAATTCAAGACATGCTGCTTATTCCTCAAATCCTTTTTAATTTCCTCATTCTCAATACCGTTTTGCTCAGCAATCTGCTTCAACAACATCGACTTATTCTCAATAATATACTCATCATTTTTAGGATCCCACCCAAACACTTTATTCGCGTCAACACCCTTCCTCTTATCATATCCAAGGACCTCATAAAGGCCTGTAATTCTTCTAATGTACTTACCGCCTCTCCTCAATCTTTTGATAAGCATTATACAGTCCAATGTCTCAATAAGAGATGGAGACAAGTCAATAGGCTGGGTTGTCAAACGATCCATAAGCATCTCAATACTGTCAGCGTGGATAGTACTGAGGCCTGTGTGCCCTGTAGCCATCTGCTGGAACAAAATATAGGCTTCCTCACCACGGACCTCACCCACAATAATGTATTCAGGCCTTTGACGCAAAGACTCTTTCAATAGGTGATCCATCGATACTTCTCCGCCGTCCTCAGCGCTGCTTCCGAAACCTGAACGCGCTACTTCCGGAACCCAGTGATCGTGAGGTAGTCGTAGTTCCGGCGTGTCCTCAATTGACACAACTTTTTTGTCAGGCCTGATGAAAAGGGATAAAGAGTTTAACTGGGATGTTTTACCTGCTCCCGTAGTTCCACATACTAGAGTAGATTTCCCGTGTTCTATTAATGTCCAAAGGTATGAGTACATCTGAGCGTTCTCTGTTTCGAAGTCCATCATGTGAATAGGTGTTAAAGGATCTGATGTGAAACGCCTGATTGTGAAGTTTGAACCCTTCCTGGCGATATCTGTTGACAAAGTGGCCTGTAAACGGGAACCATCCGGCAGAGAACCGTCGAGTAACGGGCTGGAAACGGATATGGATTTCCCGCATCTCTGTGCCATCTTCATCACGAACTTGTCAAGTTCCTCATTATTATCCCATTCTATCGAAGTCTTTAGAGATCCAAATTTAGGGTTTCTGTGATATGCGTAAACAGGAATGTTAATGCCGTCACAAGAGATGTCCTCTACCTCTGTATCGTTCATAAGCGGTTGGAGCTTTCCGAGGCCTGCAAAATCTCTCTTAGTATAGTAACGGACAACTTCTCTCTGCCCATCACTTAAACTCAGATCATACTTATCCACGATCATATCAATTTTTTCCTCCAGATACTCATCAGCCTCATCCGACTCCAGATCCGATAAAGTGACATCAAAACTCCTTTCCATTATGTCATGAATCTTATTCAGAACCGCCTCAGTCCTACTGTTCAACTCAGGCTCAATAACCCTGTACTCAAGCTCTCCAAGCTCTTCATTCCACGTAATGTGCGCCCAAGCATAAACCATCTCTCCCTCCTCAGGATCAGCAGGAATAAGCGGATACGAAACATCAACATCCGTAAGTTTCTCCTCGTCTGAGAACTGCTCAACCATCTCATGCGTGAACTTCCCCGGTGATGGTATACCTACACCGTCTCCGGTTAGAACGTTAGTTTCTTCCTCCTCTTCTTCAAACCACTCAGGATGCCTAACCTTCCTCAACCTGCTTATTAACCCATTTAAACCTGCGCTCATCTCTCAGCCAACTCGTATCCCTCATCAGATTTTACAAGTCTAACATCACCAGAGCCAGAACCTCTCAAAGGCTCAGAAACCGGAAGAGTAGAACTATACTCACTGCTCCTCGTTTCCAAAACCATTTCATCTCCTGAGAAAACAACTGTATAGTCTGAGTTTGAAACAGTATCAGGAAGATCAATATCCTTCTCCGCTGTACCGGAAACAGGTTCCAAACTGTTAAAGGCCTCTTTCAACTGATTCTTAGTGGCTTCAGCCTCAGCTTCTTCGGCAGCATCAAAAACATTTGTGCTGAAGTTGCTGAAAAGGCCTATGATCCCTGTAGCAACTATTATCCCCAGGCCGAATGTTAATACTGATTCGACTGCCATGTACTGGCCTTTCACTGGAAATCTACCTCCACAATAGTTCTCTCAAGGTCAACGGTTTCACCTGTCTGTATTTCTAAACCGTCAGAGCCTGTATCTGTCTCTGTTCCTCTATTGCTCAGATCTATTGTGGTTTCGTCCGAAGATTCTGGAGATCCTACTGACTGTAAGTCCACGAGTTCTGCTTCTGGATCATCCTGAGGATCGTCAAGCATGTTTCTGAACTCTACACGGTACCTGATTCTGTCATCTCCGCTGGAATCATCGGCTCTAGCTGCTACAACTCCTCTGCTGTCCTGGCCTGAAATACCGTAATCGCCTGTTCCTATTGAGAGGCCTTGAAGATTGTCCCCTTCTAGTATTGTCCAGCTGCCAACC
>LKMX01000004.1 GCA_001564035.1 Nanohaloarchaea archaeon PL-Br10_U2g27 | reverse complement strand
GTTTTACTCAGTTAACACATTCTGTTCAAACAGCCGGTTAGATATCTCTCTACTGCTGGCGCTGCTATCGCTGCTGCTTCTGCTGTAAAAAAGCAAGGCAGCGATTCTCTTTTCAAAAAAAACTCAATCTTTTTGAGGTGAAAATTGCTCAAATGACAAACAAAACTACACACAACACTATGCACAACGCGGAAAACCATGAAAACAGGCCTAAGGAGGTGAAATAAAGAATGGTGAACTCTGACAAAGGGAAAGCTATCCACGATGTTGTAGGAGGATACGAAGACTCTCCAGAAGTAGAAGTAGGCCTTCAAGACTCAGGCTTTTCACGAGAGGAAGCAAGGGACACAACTGGTTATGGGATTAGAGAAAGAGATTACAGTCACGGCAACTTTGGAATATTTAATCCGGTTGATCGGGCTGTTGACGCTTTTTCAGAGCTTTTCGATGATCAAGAAGATCTTGAAAGAGACCGGAAAGTAAGGACTGACGGAGGTAGAGAGAAAGCGATGCCTTACGGAGGAAGTGAAACGTACGTCGGGAATTTACAGAACGATGAGACTTCAATGAACGAATTCCCTTACTAACCTCTCCTTTCTTAAACTTTCTTTTTTCTTACTTTGCCTATGAGCCTAGCAACAATAAAGGGTGGACGCTTTATCGATATGCAAAGTCCTAACCGGAGCTAGGCCTCAGAATCTTTCTAACAGTAGATTTGTGCCATCAGCTATTGCTATCATCTCGACTATTATTAGGTAAAAAAACTGCTTAGAGTTCCAAATCTTTACTCTCAAGGTGATAACTCAAAAAATGAAACAAAAAACCACTAAACCGGTATCAAAATATCAAAAACCTTTGAAACAGCCGTCAAAGCTTTCGAACAGGTGAAAAACTAATGGATATTGAAAAAGTTCAGGCCTTAGGGCGGGAAGAGCTCTCACAGCTTCAATCAGGAGACTATATCTTGGCAGTAACTAAAGATAGAGCATATGTCGACGAGTTCGAGAGTTATGTGTGGAGACAGGGTTCATACGACATATACCTGGGAGACGGAGTCCTTGACGAAAATGGGCACAGCTGCCTCAGAATAAATGAAAACGATGAAGGCCTAAAATTCCCGAATGATGTAGAAGAATTCTACGCTGTCGACAAAGAACTGGTCGACGAATCTTTTACAGCAAACTCGTTAACGGATGTTTTAAACCAGTTAAACCCTAAAAAATAGTTATGTTCAGGGAGAGAGTCCAAAATATCAGCCTGTCAATCAGAAAAATATCGGAAAAGGCCTCAAAACAAGAAAACTGCATAAGATTCGACATAGGCCAACCAAGCTTTGATACGCCTCAACACGTAAAAAAAGCAGCCAAAAAAGGCCTTGAAAACAAACAAGGCTACTCTCCGATGCTAGGCCTGGAAAAACTAAGAGAAGAGGCTGCACGAGAAGAATCAACGAAAAAAGGTATCGATATTGGTTCAGAGGAGGTTATGATTACGACTGGGGGTATGGGAGCCTTATACGCTGTTTTCTCGGCAAGGTTAGAGGAGGAGGATAAGGCGGTGTTTAACGATCCTTGCTGGGGGCCTTACAAAATGATTAGCGAGGTTTCAGAAAACCGGTGGAGCCAGGTCCAGTACTGGGACAGTGACAGGAATTTAAGGCCTGAAGCAAAAGAAGAAATAAGAGATGCGGATCTGGCAGTAGTCAATACGCCGGGAAACCCGACAGGCTACGTTTTAACAGAACATCAAGCCCGAGAAATCGGAGAGTTCGCAGATAAACATGATACATTCCTGGTTTCCGATGAAGTATATCATAGACTGACTTTCGGAGTCGAACATTATTCTCCAGCAGCCTACACCGCAGATAGCTGCATAATTGGCTCAATGTCTAAGAACCATGCAATGACCGGGTGGAGAACCGGCTGGGTGGCAGATAGGCCTGAAAATTTGGAACAGTATGCTAAAGTCTCAAGAGCTTCCACGGCCTGCCCGCCAAGAATATCGCAATACGCCGCAGTAGAGGCCTTAAAACATGATTCTCACGTCAAGGAAATGAGGAGAGCCTACCATGAGAGAAGGGATTTGCTAGTCAAGAGAATGCAAAACTTGGATTGGGATTTTGTTGCGCCTGAGGGCGCTATATACGCATTCCCTGAGGTAGGAGAAGATTCTTGGAGCTTCTGCATGGATATGATTGAGAAAGGTATTGCGATGGTGCCTGGCGAGCCGATGGGGCCTGAAAGCGATCAAAAAGTCAGGTTATGCTTCGGCTCAACGAATAAAGAAGAAATCAACGAGGCCTTTGACATATTAGAGGAGGAGGTTTAATGACTTCTGATCGAAAAACTTGTTTTAGCAGAAAATATCTGGTGGTTTTCAAATGATTGATCAGAAAATAGCGATAATAGGAGGGACAGGAAAGTTCGGACAGCACATGGGGGAGCGCCTAGAAGAGAACAACGAGATCCTTATCTCTGGTAGTAGCGAGGAGAAGGCCTCGAAAGTTGCGGAAAAATATGGCTGGGATTTTGGGAGCAGTAAAGAGATTGTAGAGGGTGCTGACGTTGTTATAGTATCTGTGCCCATAGCTGTAACTGTTGACGTTATTCATGATGTAGGCCCTCACGTGGCTGACGATGCACTGTTTTGCGATGTTACCAGTGTGAAGAAAAGGCCTGTAGAGGCTATGAAAAGTTATTCTAGCGAGGTTTTGGGTATGCATCCGATGTATGCTCCCTCGAATTCGATTAAGGGTCAGAAAATTGTTTTGTGTCCAGAGAAAGGTAAGAAGTGGACTGAAATGGAGGAGTTCTGGGTTGAGCATGGTGCGGATGTTCACGTCACGGATCCTACTAGTCATGATAAGGCCATGAGTATTGTGCAGGGACTGATGCATTTCTCGGAGCTTGTTGTAGCTGAGACGATTAGGAAGGCTGATATGTCAGGGACTGACATGGAGGAGTATTCTTCTCCAGTATACCAGTTAATAACGGATTTGACGGCTAGGATGTTGAATCAGAAGCCTGGGCTTTACGGCAGTATTCAGGCTGAGAACCCTGAAAATGAGAAGATTAGGGCGTCTTTTATTGAGTCGGCTGAAGAGATTAAAGGTTTGATTGGTGATGTTGAGGCCTTTGATGAAAAGTTTGAGCAACTTGGGAAGGAGTTTGACTTGGAGGGAGCTCAGCGCAGGACTGATAAGGTGATCGAGTTTTTGTCTGGAGAGGTCAGATAGTTAAAGATTGTTTTTAATTCCTCATTTATGGTCGATAGTTCTTTAGAAGGAGCAAGGCAGAATATAGATGAGATCAATGAAGAAATAGTTGACAAAGTCGATGAGCGGATGTCGGAGGTACTGAGAATCGTTAAATACAAGGAAGAGAACAATATGCCGGTAAAAGATGAGGCACGAGAGGAAGAAGTGATGAAACAGTTCGCTGACAGGTTTGAAGAAAAAGAACTTCCCAGAGAAAGAGGCCGGCAACTAGGTAGGTTGCTGATCGACACGGCGGTCGATCTAGAAAGGGATCTTCTAGGCAGAAAAGACTAGAAGGCCTCTAAACCATATCAATCATATTTTTTACCAATCGTCTTTTGAGGGGCAGTCAGGGTCTATACACATTGAGTAGTCTCGGCCTTTCTTTCTCTCAACGTAGATTGTAGGTTTTCCGCATTCCTCACATTCTTTATCTGTAGAATTGATTTCCCCGTTCCTCGGTAATGGATAAGTGTTTTCACAGTCAGGATAGTTGGTGCATCCAACGAAACGACCCTTCTTAGTCTTAATAATCTGCATTATCCCGTTCTCTCGGCCTTCATCCTCGCATGCATCGCAAGGCCCTAGCTTTCGCTTCCTGTTTCTCTCAGAATCTATAGTCTCCACTAGCTCTGCGCCAATCTGTTTCTGCTGCTCTTTGAACTCTGTCAATACGTCAGTAAGATTTTTCTCTGCTTCGTTCAAGACTTCGACTCTAGAGTTCTTCTGTTCTCGTATTTCCTGCATTTTCTCCTCAAAACTTCTTGTCAAGTCTTGAGAAACTACTTCAGGACAGTACTTCTCTAACGTGTCAACAATTGAAAGGCCTAACTCCGTTACCTCTATAGGATCGTTTTCAATATAATCGCGGTTGTAGAGCCTGTCAACTATCTGCGCTCGTGTCGCTTTAGTACCTAGATTTCTTTTTTCAAGCTCTGAAACGATGCCGGACTGGGAATAACGTCTTGGAGGCTTTGTCTCTTTCTCCATTAATTCAAACTCTTCTACATCTAGTACTTGTCCCTGCTTAAGATCGGGTAGCTCGGCCTCTTCGACTCTGACGTAAGGATCGTATAGGTTGAACCAGTTCCGCTCTTTTGTAATCTTGGACTTGGCCTTAAACTCGTGGCCTTCAACCTCTAAGGTCATTGTCACGCTCTGTCTTTTAGCCGCCTTCCCGAACACTGCAAAGAATCTTTTCACAATCAAATCGTAGACTTTCCGCTCTTTCTTCGAAAGGCCTCCCGGCGGTTCTCCTGTAGGATAGATCGCAGGGTGAGCATCATCCTTTTTCTTACCCTGTTTAGGTGAAATCTCTTTTTTCGACAGAACTTTTGCCGCCAGGCCTTCATATTTTTCCTGGTTCTTCAGTTTTTTCAAGATATTTTTGTGCCCTATCTTTGCCGGCAGTTTTTGCGACTCTGTTCGAGGATAAGATATTAGACCGTTCTCGTAAAGTGTCTGCGCAATTGCCTGGGTCTGTTTAGGATTGATTCTGAACTGTGATGAGGCCTCGCTCTGCAGATCGGTTAAGTTGAAAGGCGTCGGTACTTTATGTTTGTAGTTACGAGTGCTTACGTCGACTACCTCTGTCTCTTTTTCGTCTTTGACTGTCTCAAATATTTCTTCGGCCTGTTCTTCTTCCCACAGCCTGTCTTCTCCGTCTTCCTCTAGCTTTGCGTCGAATTCGGAGTTGCGTAAAAAGATCTCCCAGTAAGGATCCGGATCAAAGGCCTTTATTTCCCGTTCCTTTTCCGCAAGCATTGCCAATGCAGGGCCTTGAACGCGTCCGGTCGACAGCGTTTTATAACGGTTATTAGCTCTTACGGCCTTCATCAACGCTCTGGAAACGTTGATACCGTAATAAAAGTCTAGTACGTGTCTTGTCAGGCCTGCTTCAGTCATTCCTTCGTCAAACTCTTCTAATTCTTCGAAGGCTTGTTGCAGGTCTCCTGCTGTCAATGTTGAGAATTTCATTCTCTTTATGCGTTCGTTTGAAGCGCCTGTTAAATGTTTGATGACGTTAGATCCTATGACCGAGCCTTCTAGGTCGTAGTCGCACGCGTTTATGTATTCGTCCGCTTTTTCCAGTTGGTCTCTTAGGTTGTTGTAGTATTTTTTCATGTAGTCTGCAGAATCTGAGGTCTCGAACGTTGGAACCCATTCTACATCGAATACGGGATAGTCCCAGGAGCCGCTTCTATCGTTCAGGTTGAATATGTGGCCTACTGCAGGAGCTATAATTATCTCATTGTCGCCTTTTCTCAGAACATAGTTTTTCACGCCTCTATTTGTCTCTATGGAGTAGTCTCCCAAGGCCTGTGCTAGTTTGGAGGCCACTTTGGGTTTTTCTCCGACCATGACTGTCGTCGTCATTATAGTTATTGATGTGGGCTCCTATGTTTTAAATTCTAGAACTGTATTCAAAGTTTACTGTGGTCTAATGAATATATTTTGGTATGATGAAAAGAGGAAGTGATAAAAGAATTATGCCACTTAACAGTAATAAAGATACTATGGCTGCTTTCGATCCTACAAGGATAGATGACCATGAGACGTTTCTTTATGAGAGAGATTCGTCAGGAGATGTTCATAGGGCTCCTACTACGCCTTTAGATGCTTTCGATGAAATGCACGGCCCGGTATATGATTTCTTAGAGTCTTATAATTCGAGAGATACTAGTGTTTCCTACTCTGGAGGAATGTATGGGTCCGGCATAAAGACGCCTGAAGAGATTACGCCAGCAGAAGAAGAGGCCTTAGAGCGGTGGAAAGATAACACTAGAGGCGTTGAAGGCGAAAAATTTGTTAAAACAGAGATAACAGATATTGACGGAAATACATACGTCTTTGACTGGCTTTTCAGGAAAGAGACGAGCCCTTCTTCTGTAGGAACACCTTTCAGCATGGTGCCAATGAGGTCTGAAGAAGGATACAACATGGGATTCAGAGTATGCAGGCTCTATGACTCAGATGTCGCAAAAGAATGCCCGATCAAAGGCAGAAACAGCTTCAATCCAGAACTGACAGCAAAGATGAGGTGGAGCGAAAGAGAAATGGATGATGAGTATGGATGGATTCAAGAACCATTTCTGAGAGCGGCATTAGACTCAGAAGAAGGGGTTCACGACCAGCTAGCAGATTTAGAAGCTCCAAGACTGACTGAAAGAAGTCAGGCCTATGTCGATCAGAATGAAAGCCCTGACTACCATGATTCAGAGTTTGAAGTAGGCCTTTTTTATGAATGGGCAGAGCCGATTTTGAATAACGGTATTCAGGAGGTTGAAGCGGTTAAGTTAGGGCATCATGCTGCAGTTCTTAACTCTTTAGGGCTTATGACTTATCCTGACAGAAAGCCTGAGGAATTCTTCATAGAGGTAGGTCCCGAGAAGTATGAGGTTCAGCAGAAGGATCTAGAGTTTGCGATGTACACTGATAACATGAGGAGGATTAACCATTTAGACGTCAATGATTTAACCCATCAGCTTGACAGAGCGATAAGAGATACAGCTTCTGAAGACTCGGTTTACGAGGCGAGACGAGAGCTACCTGAAGTAATGAAAGATGCTAGAATTGAAAAAATGCGGGAGATAGACCAAAAAGTCGGAGACGAGGAAATAATCCAGTTAATACCTGAAAATGTTCCTATGCAGTGGGATCCTGACCTATTCCCTGAAGAAATGGATAAGGTCGAATGGTAAAAAAGAAAAGGGAAGAAAATTTAGGCCTCATTGTTCATAATACCTGCTAAGATTGTTGAAGCAACTAGAATTGTGGCTGAAAGCACTACAAAGTCGCCTGAAGCTTCGTAACCTGCTAGGCCTGCGCCTATATCGACTACGAATACTGTCAGGAAGAATGTTGCTACAGCCAGCACAAGCATGACTAGAAAGGCCACTACGTTGCTTACAAGGCCTCCAAGCACGTTCATTAAGTCTGACATCTATTTTTTCACCTGTAAGTATTTTTTACTGGATGAGTTTTTTTAGTCAATTTCTATGAACTTCTGTCCATTCATGTAAGGCCTAAGCGCTTCAGGTATTTTAATCCCGTTTTCGGTCTGATGGTTCTCGATTATAGCAGTCATTGTTCGTGTTGTTGCGCAAGCGGTTGCGTTTAAGGTGTGCGCTACGGTGTTCTCGTCTCCTCCACGTATCCTGACGTTCAGCTTTCGGGCTTGGTAGTCTGTACAGTTGCTGCAAGACACTACTTCTCCGTAGCTGTCCAGCGGAGGCCTCCAGACCTCTATGTCATATTTTTTAGCTGCGTTGTCGTTCATATCGCCTGTGCAGACGTTTACTACTCGGTAAGGGAGTTCTAGCTTTTGGAATAGTTCTTCGGCGTTAGCCAAGAGTTCTTCGTGGAGATCCCAAGAGTTTTCAGGCTTGCAGAAGACGTACTGCTCTACTTTTTCGAACTGGTGGACTCTCCATATTCCTCGTGTCTGTTGGCCGTGTTTGCCTGCTTCCTGCCGGAAGTTTGTTGAGAGTCCTGCATATTTTTTTGGGAACTCGTCAGGCAACATTATATCGTCCATGTGGAATGAGGCTAGAGTCTGCTCTGACGTGGCTATCAAGTATTTGTCTTCGTCCTCGATTTTGTAGAGTTGTTCTTCAAAGTCTTCAAGCTCGGCAGCAGCCTCCATAGGCCTGTATTTCAGATAAAAAGGCGTCTGCATCAATGTGAATCCTTTTTCCTCAAGGAGGTCCATTGAAAAATTTATCAAGGCCTGATTGAGTTTTACCAAGTCATTTTTGAGGTAGTATGCGCGTTCTCCTGACAGGTCAGCTGCTTTTTCTGTTTCGGCTAGTTCGTTGTCTTGTATTATGTCTGCGGCTAGTTCGGCGTCTTTTTTTCGCCCGTTTTCTGGTTCCCAGGTAGTTGTTTCTTTGTTGTCTTCCTCGTCTTCTCCTTTTGGAACTGTTTCGTGCAGGATATTTCCGATTTCGTATCTTTTTCCATCTCTATCTTTTTTCAGTTGCTTGACTTGGTCTTCTAGATCTGAAATGTTTTCTTTTACTTCGGACATCCTCCTGATTTTCTCTGAGGCGTCTTCGCCTTCTTTTTTTAGTTCTGCTATTTCATCTCCGACATCGTTTCTTTCGGATCTTAGGCCTTCGAGCCGTTGGAGTTTTTCTCTCCATTTTTTGTCGAGTTCTATGACTTCATCTACTTTTTTAGGGTCTTTACCTCTCCGTTCTTCTGATTTCTTTATGGCTTCAGGTCTGTTTCGGAAGACTTCTATTCCAATCATTTAGTTCTCGCCTCGGTTTCCGCATAATCAGGAGATCCCAGTTTTCCGTTCATGGAGAATACTTTGTAACTCAACACTTTAATTTTAACACGTAATTTTTTGTGGAGAAACTCGTGTGAATATTTTTTGCCAGAAAATATTGTGACTATGAAACTTTTAATCGGGCCTAGGAGCTATTTTTCGGTGTTGTTTTCATGAGGATTTTCTGTTGGCTGGTCTCCGCCGGTGCCTATTCGGCTGACGTGTTTTTGGAGCCTGTTCGATATTTCTCTTTCGATATCACTGTGGTTTTTAATCTTTTTTATGGTCATTTCGGCTTTGTTGGTTCCAGCGGTTTTTACTTCTAGTTTTCCGGTTCTAAATATTCGGTCCACAAGGGTTCTTGACGTGTTGATATGGGTAATTCGATCGAACTTTATGATTTTAGAGTCGTACCTTATGAATTTGTACTCGTGAATTATCCTCATATTGGTTATGTAGTAAGTGTTTCCGCGCACGAGTATTTCAGCTCTTACTGCGCTGGGAAGCGCTAAGATCAGGCCTATCCCTATTATGAGGCTGGAGCCTACTAGCCCGCCTATTACCGGTATTTGTTCGAAGAAGGTGATGAGGCCTCCGGAGATTGCTACTGCTACGATTATTATCAGTAGAGAGGTCAGGTAATCGATTAGGAGCACGGAGGTTCTTGCAGGACTGAACTGTTTGACAACTTCTTCGCCTTCGTGAAGCTTCGTATCCATATTTGGTTTAAGACCTCTCCTAACTAAATTTAATCTGTTGCTTTTACTTATATTTTGGCAGGGAATTCGGCTTCAAGCCTGTTATCTGCCTTGGATTTTTCTAAGTTAAGCAGTTTTCTTTTCATGTCTTGGCCGTATGCGTATCCGCCCATCCCATTTTTGGATGTGACTCGGTGACATGGCACGATAAGAGGTATAGGATTTTTCCCGCAGGCCTGTCCTACCGCTACAGCTGATGAATCTAGTTTTTCTGCTATCTCTCCATATGTCTTGGTTTTTCCGTAAGGTATCTTGTCTATTTCTTTCATTGTCAGGCCTGTAAAGTTTTTCGGAAAAGTTTTCTGGAGATCAAAATTCTCTCTTTCTCCGTGTAAATACTCTTTGATCTGGCTTCTGATCTCGGATTCTTTCTCCGAGAGCAATTCTGTTTCGATAGTCACTGTTTCTGAGCAGATTTTGAGATTCATTACTTGGCTAACTCGACTATTTCGGGTTCCAGGAGGTTGAACAGTTTTTCTCTGCTTGTCTTTATTCCTATTACTCGGCTTCCTGCTGCAGGCCTTATTTCGCCTTGGGGAATAGATTTGCAAGCGTAAAGCTTGACTTCCAGATCAAACGGCGAGACGCCACCTACAACGTATCCTGTCCGCTTCTTAACTTCTCTTGGGTATGCCATTCTGACCTCCTCGCCTGTTAATTCCGAAAGCTTTTCTTCATCAACTCTTTTGTCTCCGGGACACATCACTGCTGCGAAATTCTCTCCACATTTAAACAGTAAAGTCTTTATAATCCTGTTCTTCTCTAGAGGAGAGTGCTTCACGGAGTCATTTACTGTCTCTGCTTTAGCGTGGATCTCGAACTCGGCTTCAAGGCTTTTTGTCGTGTTTAGAACTCGTTTAATGTTTTCAGAGTCTTTTTCTAGCAGTTCGAGTAGCTCTTCAAGCTGGCTCCTGTTCTGTGTGAATGATTTCATAGTGTTTCAACCAGTTTTTCTGAGATATAGTTCAGGCCTTGGAGTTCGTGGTAAGATCTGCGTGCTTCAGGGTTCTGTCTTATGTTTTTTAGAGATGAAATAAGTTCCTCGGGATTCTGGTAGTCTAAGTCTCTGAAGTTTGTGTCTAGGTGTTTGTCAGAGTATCGCCAGAGCTCAAAGCATACTGTTTCTTCCGTTCCTATGGGTGCTTCGAGGGTGTCGATAATTTGATTAATATCGTTTTTTGAGGGTTTTTGCCTTGATCTTTGGAAATCAAGGTCTTTGTAAAAGCTGTTTATGTGTTCTTCTATCACTGTATTTTCTTAGAGGCCTATCTACTGTTAAACGCTTTTTCCTGTATTTTTCTGGAGAGAATATTTTTTCTTGGGGGGGGTGTTTTTTGTGGTTGAATGGTTAATGGTTTATGAGTTTTCCAACAGTAATTTTTTAGGACGTGGGTGTTAGTGGCAGGAGATGCGTTGACTAGAAGTGTGAGGAATGGTTTGGCATGCCAAAAAATAGAGTCTTGGGACAAATCTAACTGGGACTTACTTGCAAAGAGTGCTTGCTACTTGGATGAAAACGATTCGGTAGACGGTGTTTATGATTTACTTGTGATGGATCTGGATCGGTACGTTGTAGAACTGGATGTAGTTTCTGGTGTTGGCAGAAGTTTTGATAGGCTTTCGCGTGCTGTCGAAGAGAATGAGGACTTGCTATACGTTTCTGCACACATTAATACGTGGGATATTCCAAGAAAGTTCAGATATATCGGTGATATAGATGGGTCCGTATATTACTCGTCTGAGGACGCGGAAAAAATCTCTAGTCCAGCTTCTCAGGAAATGATTGATGCGGTCTTCGGTTACAATCCTGTTGAAGAGCTTGAGAGAATAGATGAGGCCCAGTGCTCAGAGTTATAAATCCTGTATCATCTCATGTAATTATGGTTAAAAAACGCATCTCCTGTAAGAACAATGTTTCAGGGGTTGTCGTCAAGTGAGTTCAAGGCCTCTATCCAAATTTCCGGAAGAATGGGGTCTTACAGAGCAAACACATGACGCCGTGGTCGCTAGACTCGGAGATAAGATAGGCCTAGATTTCTTTGATAAATCTGAAGAGTTCGTTCAGAACACTAAAGTTGATACTGGAACTTATATGAAGGCCTTGAGAGATGTGGATGGCCGTAAATGGCATGATAGGGTTATTGATGCCTTGGTGCAGTGGAATTTGGATGGTTTTGAGGCCTCGGAGTACGAGCTTTTGCTTAGAGATATTAACCATTATTATACGGAGGTTGTTGATCCGGGTAAGGATGATGTTTATTATGATCAGCCTTTGAAGAAGGGAGATCTTGATTTCGCAAGGTTGAGCGTTTTAGATGATAAGTTGAAAGTTGAGGTTTACGAAGTTAAGACGCATGAGGAGGATTTGCTGCGTTCTAACCAGTTGGAGGAAGTATCTGAGATGCATGAAAGGGTAAGTTATGAGACAGGTGCATCCTTTGAAGTTGTGACTAGAGAAATGTTGCCGACAGATGTATCAACGTTGCTTGATCAAGTGGGCGACTCTCATGGTGTTCCGCATAAATATTTCGGCCTGGCTCATTATACAGATGAATCAAAGGAGGTTCTGGAAGATTCTCAAGAGTTTCAGGCCTGGAGAAATCACTTTTTGGCTAACGATGAACTAGGCCTTGATGGAACGGAACTGTTAGAAGAAGTGAGGAGAGAAGAGTTTCTCTACTAATTGATTTCTATATCTCTTCCTTCAGAACCTTCTGTTTCTGCCTTTATTTGTAGGACTCCGTCTTCGTAACTTGCTTCGATTGTGTCGGCGTTTACTTTTCTGGGCCATTCTATAGTTCTGCTGTACATTCTTCGGTTTCTCTCTTTTCTGATATATTTCTCGTTTTCTTCTTTGATTTCTTCTTTGCCTTCCGCAGTGATTTTCAGCCTCTTTTCGTCAGCTGTCAGGCTGATCTCGTCCTTTTCTATGCCTGGCATGTCGGCGCTTACTACTATTTCGCCGTCTTCTTCCCGGATATCAATAGGCACGTGGCCTCCAGGAACTATATTGCGGCCTATTTGCTGCATTTCTTCGAACATTTTCTGCATCTGATCCATCACATCGACATCGTCGCGTCTGCGTAACCTTCTCATAAACACCTTTTTTATGCACAACATTAAAAAATTTGTTGGTTCAATCAACTTGTTTCTTCAAAAACTCTATCTGACTCTTTATCTCGGATATAAGTTCTTCGGCTTCAGCCTGTTTTTCTCTAACAGTCTTCGAGGCCTCGGGATCTTTCAACTCTTCAAATTCGTGTTCGGCATGCTCAAATTCTTCTAAGACGCTGTCTAGATCGTCTTCGACACCCATGTAAATAATTTAATCACTTCTCGTTGATAAATTGTTATGTCTCGTAAACAGAAAGTCAAGGCCTGTCTGAAGGAGATTATTGAGGCGGGTCGGAGGCCTAGCGCAGCTCTGCTGGCTGAAGAGCTTTCATGGCCTCAAGAGGATGTTCACAGGTGTCTTAATGTTTTGGAAAAAGAAAAGGAGTTAGAAACGTATAAGAAAGAAGTTCTGGGTCAGCGCTTCCGCATGGTGGCGTTGAAACGCTGATCTACTTGTTGACTCGCGGTGTAGGGATTGGAGGCAGCAAGCTCAATGTATTTGCCACTCCTACAGCCTCAGATAATAGCCTCCGGTAAAGCTCGTTCATTAAAGGCGCTCTCATCTCTTCAGGAAGGGACTCATCTTCTTCCCACGCATCCATGATTTCTTCTAGATTTCCTTTCCAGAGCACATTACCGGACATCAAGATTTCGGCTGCGTCCTCGTTGTTTGCTGTGTAATTAACAGTGAAATCAAACTCTATGCGTGCTACTTTGTCGTCGAACGCGCTTACAGTTACTTCTTCAACATTAAGGATTTTAGGAGTGTAGTTAATTTTCAGATCGCCTCTAGCGCTTCCTTCTTTAGAGGCCTCCATTGAATCGATGTTAAATCCTACTATCATATACACAGTTAGAAAGAGAAACTTCTTTAACTCTAAGCATTCCACAAGGTAAACAATGGTAAACAGAGAACAAATAATGATGGTTGGAGCAGGCCTAATGGTTGCGATAGGATTCATGTTCATGGGCGCAGTAAACCTGGCAGGAATGGCTCCAGACGCTCCTGAAGGCGGCGAAGGAGACCAAGAGATAGAAGCAGAGCTGCCCGAGAACACGTACCAGGAAGGAAGCTTTGGTTTATCTCCGATAGAACAGGCCTACTTATCTACTGTTAACCAAGTAGTTTTTGTTAACGCCATCTACGAAGGCAACGAGTCAGAAGCGTTCGAAGACTTTGATGAGATAGCAGACCGTTTTGATGGAAGAGTTTATGTAAACGTCGTTGAATCTGAAGAGGCGACACAGCTGACTTCAGAATACCAGGTCTCAGATTTTCCTGAAGTCATAGTAGTAGGGGATCAGCCGACTGAACAAATGCCTTACACAGTCACTGACGCTCAGCCAGACCAAGAATCAGTTACAGAAGCTGTCTGTGGCTCAATGGCAGAAGTCGGGGACGCAGCAGCAGTATGTTTCGGCTAATTAAAGGCCTTAGCAAAACTTTCATCGCCCTGAACACTTTCAAAACCTTCTCTTTCCAACTCTTTAACGGCAAGGCCTTCCTCGGAGCTTGAAACAGCGCCTTTCTCACCAATCAATGTAACAGTGGTGTCGAACTCAGCCGATAACTGCCTAGATAACTGGATCAGCAGGCCTACATTGTCAGTAGGCACAGTTTCATTTACTCGGCCTTGAGAGGCCTTTTCCCTAATTTCTTTTTCAATGAGGTCATCTCTTTTGCCTTTTAGTTTTTCTGACTGTTTTTGGTATGCTTTCCTGTCTCTAAAGAGCTGGTCGCATCTCTCCAGCAGAGTTCCGTTCAATGGGCCTCGACCATTAAAGTCCTCATCTAATTTTTCTGTAATATCTTTTGCTGATTTTTTAAATTGCTCTCGTTCTTTCAGAAATCTATCAATGGTGCTAGGGAGATCCTCTATTTCTACAGAGTAAATAGCGGCTATTTTGTCTAAAATTTTTCTTTTCTGATCTGTAGATTCAGTGTCTTTCTGCACGCTTATTATGGTAGAATCGTCTTTCTTTAACCTGGCAAGAGTTTTCAGACCGTTATTAGCTCTAGGCACTAACTCCCATAATTCATCAATGATTTGGCCGATTTCATCAGCATATTTTTCAGCTTTACTTCCGGCCTTGTACTCTAATCTTATGACGCCGTCCTGAATCCTCTTGACGTCTGTAATGTAGAATTCTCCTGCGCGACTTGTAGTTGTGAGGTGTGTTCCTCCGCAGGCCTCTATTTCTTTGTGCGATACTTCTTTGATGCCTCCTATCTCTATCAGTCTAATGTTGTTCCCTGGAGGCGCGCCTCCCTGGTAGATCCTGAAGCCGTGCTTTTGCTCAGCCTCGGACTTTGATAGGTTGAGGACTCTAATGTTGTGGTCTCCGCTAATTATCTCTTGAACTCTGTTCTCAATATCTTCTCTTTCCGTATCAGATATTTTTTCATAATGAGTTACATCCAACCGGCCTTTCTCCATTGTCTTGCTTGCTCCGGCCTGATAGATATGTTCGCCGAGTTCCTCTCGCGTCGCAGCGTTCACCATGTGAGTCACAGAGTGATGCCGAGCCAACTGCTGGCGTCTATCACCATCAACGGCGCATGTCACAGAGTCTCCTTCGCTAAGATCATGTTCTGGGACTCGATGGACTACTACGTCACCCTGTTTCTGCACATCCACTACTTCAAAACCCGATATTTCTCCAGTGTCGCAGGCCTGTCCTCCGCCTTCAGGGTAGAATAACGTCTTATCAAGTACTATCCATTCATCTTCTATTATGGCCTGAACAGAGGCCTTAAATGATGGATCGATCGTTTGGCCATTTTTCTCGTATGGTTCTCTCTCTTCTTCTCTGTAGTAAAGTTTTTCAGTTGGTTCTAGGCCTGAAATGTCGAATTCGTCTTTTATTTGTTGAACTGTTTCTTCTTCGTGTCCGAGCATTGAGTAGAAGTCTTCAGGTACTTTGATGCCGTGCTCTTCCATCATTTCTGGGCTGACGCCGTGGCTTTCGTACATTTCGAGCATTTCGCTGGTGCTGGGTTGTTCTTTGAGGCCTTCAAGTTTTTCAAATGCTTTTTCACGAGCTCTTTCATATTTATCTTCTTCTACGTTCAGTATCTCCTCTATTTCGTCCATTGATTCCAGTAGTTCTGGGAAGAGCGGCTCCAGTTCTTCCGCGTTCCATTTCGCTACTTCAACGAGGTCTATGTTCCAGTCGTATTTTTCGGAGAGATCTTTTGCTCTACGGTATACGAGTCTTAAGTTGTGGCCTCCTCCGGTGTTTGAAGGTATTTTTCCATCAGCTAGCGCAAATATAAGGGCGCGCATATGTTCTGCGATGGAGTATAGGCCTGCTGCCGGCTTGATATCGTTTTTCAGTTTTTCTACAGGTACGTCTATTTTTTCTGCTATTTCCTGCCATTTTTGTTCTATGTCTTCTACTTCGTCGATGTTCAGTTCTGAGGAGTGTGGCAGGAATTTTTTCCATACGTCTCTGTTGATTTTTAGGCCTGTGATTTCTTTTAGTTTCTTTACTGTTTCAGGCATTACGCATTCGTAGCTGGTTTCTGTTCCGTGGCTGATCCATGTTATTCTTTCGTGTCCCATGCCCATGTCTAGTACTTTCAGGTCTAGTTCTTCGTAGCCTGAAGGTGTTTGTTTGTAGAACATGTAGACTTGGTTCCATAGTTCTAAGCCGTCGACGAAGAACTCCATGCATGCTCCGAGGTTTCCTCCGCCTCCCCAAGCATCTTCATGAAGTATGAGTTTTTCCTTTGGTATTCCTAGCTCCATTGCGAACTCGAACATGTCTTTGAAGTAGCGGTCCTGATCGTATTTTTCTGGAGGCCTGAAACACGTCTGTCCGATGTGGTTGTGTAGTACGTAGTGTCTTCCTGTTATGCCGACGTTGTCAACGTCATTGAAACGTAGGCTTGGCTGAGGTACTATCAGTTCCGGTGCTGGAGGCTCGGCCTCTCCTGAAACTACGTAGGGTTGGAAGTTGTAGATGCTGCCTCCAACGAACTCGACGTCGTCTCTCCACCTTGCTACTACAGGATATCTGTCTATGGATTCGTAACCTCGAGAAGTCATAAAATTTTTGAACAAGTTCCAGGCCTCAATATAGCTGTACTCTTCTTTTGTCGGCGAGTTATTGATGAATGTGTATCCTTCGCCGCATTCTGGTTCGCCGCATACTTCTCGGTCTTTGTTGAAGCTCCAGAAGTGCATTCCGCAGTTGGAGCATTTTCCGCGTGTGAATCCTTTTTCTTTCAGTACGTCGGTGGCGAAGAATTTTTCTGGGTTGTCAGAGGCCTCTTCTTTGATTTCTTGTTTCAGCTTTTCTAGACTCATAGTTTTAGCTGGGGCGGCGAATTTTTTTATTGTTCTACATGTTCTCGTGGGTAAGGGATTTTGTGGGGTTTATCAGCGTCTAGCTTTATTTGTAGTACCTTTCTGTTAGTTCATCCATTTTTGTTTCAAATCCGTCTTCTAATACTTGTTTTAACCCTTGTTCTGAGATTCCTTCCAGTTCATGGGCTAGCGCGGAATAGTCTCGTTCGTTGAGAAGCTCCCAGGCTTCAGGACCTATTGAATTAGTTATTAGCTCAATATTGTCGCAATACCGATCCATGTAGCTTGATTCAGGATATTCTGCTGCCTGATCTGGTGCTAATCCTTCCAATTCTGCGACTCTATAGAAGTCAACTGGTGTTGGATTGGTTTTGGAGCACCAAGGCCGTGTATCTTTGTGGACGCTCCAATCACATTCGTCTTGTCCTTTGAATATTTTTTTGACAACTTCTCTGATGTTTGAAAGCTCTAGTTTTTCTGTTCCTGTGGTGCTGTGGGCGTAACCTGCGCCTTCTCCCTGTGTTATTTGGTAGAATACTTCTAAATTATCTATTCTGTCGTCTATGCGTTTGTTTCTATTTGTTGTTTTTTTAGGCTCTCTAAGGCTGTATGCTTCTAAAGTGTAGTCTTCGGGATCTGCTGTTGACAGTATTACTTCTGAAGGCATTTCTCTGATTTCTCCAGATTCGTAATAATGGACTTTGTATAAGTTAAAGTTGTTATCGGGTAGCAAAAGTTCTAAAGCTTCTGAAAGCTCCTCGTCTAACTCTCTAGATAATTCTTTGAGTTTTTTCCCTATAATTAGGTTTTCTTCTGCTTTGAACCACTTTCTTGGGCGTTGAGAGCTGTATTTATAACCTAACACTTGTATTTAAACACACATGTTATTATTGGAAGGTGAAATAAATATTTTATGGAGTAATAAGTCGGCGTTATAGGCCTTATCAAAAAAATCGGTTATTCTTTTTCTGGGCTTATTTTTTCGGTTGCTTCTTTTATCTTATCTCCTATGCCTAGTTCTAAGTCTTTGTCTGGAGCTTCAAAATCTTGGTCTTTTAGAGGCGTTATGCCTCCGACTTCTGATAGGACTGTTGTAAGGTCTTTTTCGGCGTCTACGATGTATTTGGAGCCGTTGCGCAGAGAGTTTTGGACTGTTTCCAGTTTTTTGTGTTCTTGGGCTTCGCCTTTGAAGTGTTCTCGTAGAGCTGTGTTGACTAACTGTATTTCGTTTGCTTCTGCTGTTGCGCGTAATTCGATTGCTTTTGCGTCTCCTTCGGCTTCTAGGACTGATGCTTTTTTCATTCCTTCTGCTTCTTCGATCGCCGCTTTTTTCTTTCCACGGGCCTCTATCTCTGTGGCCTTTGCGTCGTCTTGGGCTGCGTCTTTACGATTTTCAGCTTTTAAGATTTCGTTCATTGATTCTTGTACGTCGCTAGGAGGAGTGATTTCCTTCATTTCCACTCTTACAACGTCTATTCCCCATGCGTCTGTATCTTCCTCTAGTTCCTCGTGCAGGGTTTGGTTGATTTTCTGCCTTTCGCTGTTAACCTCTTCGAACTGCTTTGTACCAATCACGTTTCTTGCAGTTGTCTGCGCCAAACGGGTTATCTGTTTTTCATAGTCGTCTACGTTGTAGAAAGATTTTTTCACATCTTCTTCGTTAGGCCTTACCTGGTAGTACACGTCGAGATCTACGTTTGCGTTCAAGTTTTCCCGAGTAATCATGTCACTGGGCTGAACGTTCTTCATCTGTTCGGTGACGTTTCTTTTGTACATTTTATCCATCCATGGAACGAGGAAATGTATTCCGGGCTCACAGTACTGTCTGTACTCTCCAAAACGTTCTATAACCGCTCTTTGATCAGGTCTCACGATTTTAAAAGTTGATAAAAATAATAGGCCTGCGACAGCGAGTCCTACAAGCAGTAGAATGGTGGAAAGCATGGATGGTATTGGAGGGATTAATGATTTAAGATTTCAGGTTAGAGACGAAGGGGTCGAGTATGTTTTTACCGGTTCTTCAGAAGTTCCTCTGAGTCTTCTACATTATAAAGTATGTCAACAGGGCTGTACTGTGGTTTACTGATACTTTCAAGCTGTATGAGCTGTTCTGCCTGTTCTGTTGATACTTTCCCTATCATTAATTCCTCTAACTCTCCTTCGTTCTCTAGCCAGTCTGTTACTTTTGTCAGGCCTTCTAGGTATATGTGGTCTTTCAGAAAGCCTCCGGCTCTGTGAGCTCCTCTATAACTTAGCTCCCATGCTAGTTCATCGTCAAATCCATGTTTTTTGGCTAAAGCGCACGTCTCTGAAAAATCATCGCCGTTTAATGCAGATTGTACTGCTTTCACTCTTCCAGCATATTTTTTCATCAGCTCAGGATCGGATAGGCCTGTCATTTTTTCTAGTAAGAGAGCTATGCCTTCATCTGTCGCATGGTATCCTCCTGCGCCAGATCCCAGTATTTTATAGTCCTGTTCATAACCGTTTGCACCTCTTATCGCGTGCGCTCCGATCTCGTGGACTGGAAGCCTTGCGATCTCGTTCTCAGTGAATTCTCTGTCTCGCGGTAATTGGATTAACTGGCTCGCCGCGTTTACTGAGACTGATCCTCTATCTGCGAGCTCCACGCGCCACTCGTTAAGGCCTGATGCTTCAAGTGTTTCAGCCATTATGGTTTCCATTTGGCTGGAGCTGAATCTTTGGAGTTCGTCAACTGCGTCGGTTCTTTCACTCAATATTTCATCTGCTAACTTTATGGTTTCTTTGGAAGGCCTGCCGTAAATTTTTTCTGAAGCCTCTCTTACAATTTTGGAGTCTCCTAGATTTTCAGCTATATCGATCAGAGCGTATACTTCATCTATCGTGTCCTGATATAGGCCTCCAATTATCGGATTTACATCAATTTGATCTATATCGGCTTCTAACTGTTTTAGCTCTTCTCTATCATCGGTGAAATCCGCATCTGTATACTCAAACTCTGGGTTTTGAAGTTCGTCTGGGTCTAGTGATGATGCGTCTCTAGTAAGCTGTGTTTCGAAATCTTCTCTCGCTGCGTTCAGATTTGTAGGCGTAACAAGCTGGTAGATATTTATCTCTGAGCGGATTGATTTCAGAGATTCATCTAAATGCTCAAGAGTTTCATTACTCATGAGTAACAATTATGTTTGAGAATTTAAATAAATGGCGGAGAAAAAAGAAGAAAGAAAAAATTTTTTTGGAGGCCTTTAGAACATGCTTCCTAGGCCTGCAGCTGCTTCTTCTTCTGAGTCGTCGTCTTCCTCTTCTTCCTCTTCGTCGTCTTCTTCTGAGTCGTCGCTTCCTGAGTCTGCTGGTGCGGCTGCTGCTCCGCCTGCTGCTACTGCTGTCTCCATTGCTTCTTCGATGTCGACGTCTTCTAGTGCTGCGACTAGTGCTGCGATCTCGCTGTCTTCTACGTCTAGGTCTGCTGCGTCTACGATTGATTCTAGGTTGTCTTCGTTTACTTCTTTTCCTGCTTCGTGCAGTGTTAGTGCTGCGTAAATTAGTTCCATTTTTGTTACACCTTAACCGAAGATTTAGGCCTTACTAATAAAAAGAAGCAGCACATATTTGATGATAGATGGAGTTTTCTGAGCTTGAAGATGTAAGAGTAAAACTGAATGAGGATGGGAAAGATGAGTTTTGGCATGTTATTGATGAGTTTGGCGGTGTCAAGAATTTTTCGCAGGCCTTTGATATTTCACCGAGTAAGATGTATAATTGGAAGTCTAAGGATTCTTTTCTTCCTATTGAATTGGTTAAGCAAGTGTTTGGAAATCAGCCTAGATTTGTGGAGGCCTACAAGGGTAGAGGTAGGAGTAAGCCTGTTGAGAACCCGGTGTTCCCTATTCCTGAGGATAGTGGATTGTTGACGCGTGTTGAGTGCTCGGTTAGTGTCAATAGTAAAGGTATTCCGGTGTATCAGGCCTCGGATATGGGTTTGGTGGAGAGATTTGCGGATCTTTTAGGTCTTTTAGGTGATGTGCCGTTTAAGGTTTACAGTAGGAAGGTTTACGAGCTCCGTTATCCGAAATACCTTCACAGTATTCTAGTAGAAATGGATTATGAGCCAAGTGTTGAGGCATTAGTAGATGAGAAAGGTGTTATTTGTGAAAATGTGGCTGTGGTCGAAGATAGAGAAATTGATATTGAAGAATTGGGTCAGCTTTATCACCGAGGTAAAAGACTTGACTTAGCGTTGATTAGGGAGGACAAAAAAGAAATAGCCAGGATAATGTCGGAAGAAAAAGGAAAGATAAGGAAGGCCTTAGATCAGGCCTGATTTATTCCTCCTCTTTTTCTGATTCTTCAGTTTCCGAATCTTCCTCTTCTTCGTCTTCTGAAACTTCTACACTCTCAAGATCGACTTGGGAATCAACTCCTTCTGCGTTGCTTGAAGCGTAGGCAAGGATTTCTTCGATTGTGTCTTCTGTCGGAATTCCTTCGCTGATCGATAGATTTCTGGCCTTTCTTGCTGCTTCGCCCACGATTGTTGGTGCGGTTGTTTCGTTGACGATTCCTGCGTTGACTGCAAGGTTGAATGCCATGCTTGCTGCTGTTTCTACATCTGCACGGTATTCTTCTTCGTCGATGTTGAGTTGTTCGGCTGTGAAGATTTCGCCGTCGTTGTAGGCGATGTCGAGGTCTAGGCCTATCTGTAGTGGTTCTAGGCCTAGTTGGTTGAGTATTTCTGCGTCGTCTCTTGTGATTGTTTCTCCTTTTTTGACCATTACTGAGCCTTTCTGGACGTGGATTGTTCCGTCGTCTACTTGTACTTGTGCTCCTGTTTGTTGGAGTTTTCCAAGCATTGGTCCTGGGCCTATTCCTGTGTCGCCTTCAGGTACTTCGATGTCGTTCGGTGCTATTTCTCCTCCTTGTGCTGCTGCGCTTGTCTTGTTTTTCTTTATCAAGCTGTAGAGCTGGAAGGGATCTTTTTCTGAGAAGATGAATGCTGGTTGTGTGGCATTGTTTTCTTTCAGTGAGTCAACGCCTTCTTTTTCAGCTTGGTCTATTGATAGCTGCATCAATGTCTTCCGGCTCATCTTGATGTCTGCGAAGTCCTTCATCTCTTTCTTTATCTGCTGTAGTTGCCGAGACGGGAGGCTGTTCATGTCAAGGATACCTACCACAGGGTTTTCTTCGATCTTCTGTTTGAACTCTTCAACCTTTGCCTCTTTCTGGCTGCGGGTCATGTTTTTAGGTTTTGGCTGCACCATCAGTTATCCACCTCTGCTGGGCTTCCCATTGTTGTTTTTACAAGGACTGATTTCACGTTGTTGTTTCCTTGTGGAAGTCTCTCCAAAATGAAGTTGTACACTGACTCTGCGTTGCTTGAGACTTCTTCTTCGTCTTGCTCTTCATTACC
>LKMX01000031.1 GCA_001564035.1 Nanohaloarchaea archaeon PL-Br10_U2g27 | reverse complement strand
GCAAGACCGGAGTATTTTAAGGCCTTATCGTGCTTCTCATCTCGTTTTTCCTCTAGAGCTGCTGATACTTCGTCAAGTGACTCAAAACGAGCTTTTGACCCTTTGATACCTAGAGCAGTGTTTATCTCCTTGACGTAATCAGTCATAAGTCGTTACTGGCGCATAATCATTAAGTCAGTTTTCTCTGAAAACAACTGTGCTGTAACAAGTCTTGGCCTGTAACTAGTATAAAACACGGATTAAAAATTGTCTGTTATTTTTTATGGGCCCGACGGGATTTGAACCCGCGACTCACGGCTTAAAAGGCCGTTGCTCTGCCAGACTGAGCTACGGGCCCATGGTTAATTTAAGAGGGTGTGAGGTTTTTATACGGTTTCTTCCTCGAACTCTCCTTCTTGAATTCCCTGGATCACATTGTTCGTGATCAAAAGTTTTTCGGCCTTTATTTGCTGTGCTAGGCCTTCTTCATTGATTACGTAGGGATTACTTAGTTCGAGGCCTCTCTCCGTCCATTCCATTTGATCTGTTTTTTGTAGGAGATAGTCTCCGATTTCGGAGAGAATTATTTTTTCAAACTTCATTTTTTGAACAGTTTTTTTAGGCTTTGCTGCCTTGAAGATCTGTTCTCTTCTTTGTTTTTCCGAATCCGCAGGCTGAGCACACTTTTTTGCGTAAGTGGTATGCCTTTTTACCGCATCTGCGGCATTTGCCGTGGGTTTTCTTGTTTCTCTTTCCTTTGTTCAATGCCATTTTGAATCACTTTTTATTCTGGGCTGACGAATAGGACGTTGTCTCCTCTTAGGAATAGTTTTCCGTACTGTGTGGTTCCGTCCTCTGTTTTTACTGAAGCGTTTTCCAGCCACACGTTGAGATGTTTGTCGAATGCTTGTAGTTCGCCGGAGACTGTAGTGTTTCCTGCGTATCCTTTAAGTTTTACGAGCACGTTTCCGCCCTTTGATCCGTCTAGTACGTCGAATGGTCTCCTTCCGTTGTTGGACATATAATACTGCACCTATGTCCAGAATTCCGTCGCCAACTTATATAAAGCTAGTTAGAACCGGTTTGTGGAGGCCTTTCGCGGACTCTTTATAACTTTTTAGGCCTGTTATTATGGTATGGCTGTATGGCACAACAGATCAAAGACTAAGAATACTGGAGGCAGAACCAGGAGATACAGAAAGTCCAGAAAATATGATTTAGGATCAAAGTTTTCCGAGCCTGAAGTAGGAGAGCACAAAGTTAAGCTCAAAAAGACTAGAGGCGGAAACAAGAAGGCGGTAGCTAAGAGATCCGACACAGTCAATCTCGCGGTAAACGGAGAAGTCAAGAAAGTTGAAATTGAAGCAGTAGAAGAGAATCCTGCCAACCCGAACTACGTCAGAAGAAGCATCCTGACCAAAGGAACAATCATTCAGACTCCTGAAGGAAAGGCAAGAGTCACATCAAGGCCTGGACAAGAAGGACTGGTAAACGCTAAGCTAGTAGAATAAAAAAATTTAGTTTTTCCCCTTTTCCTCATCTTCATTTCTAATACTGTCGGTAACTAAAAATTTTTGCGACTTAGATTCGGCCGGTTTCAGTTCTGTAAAATAAAGAGAGAAAAATATGTTGGTTAGGCCTCTAGTTATACGTGGTTTTTAGGCCTTTTTGATCTTTGTCAGCCATCGGGAGATGAATCCCTTTTTTTCGAACTCTGCCGGTATATGTCGGCCGGCTTCGTCCATAAAATCGGCTTTCATTGTATGACAAATACCAGGGAACATTTATAAATTAAATCTGTTTAAAAGGCGCTAAATGTTCAGAACTGTTAACGAAGGTTTCTGAGGCCTTTTCTCATATATGCCTCAGGTTCAGCTCAAGTATGTCTTCATCTTTGAGTAAGTGTTCTAGGCCTACTTTTTGACCAGGGAATTTTGAGCTAGTGCCTGTTACTTTCGCCTTTTTGAACCTGTCTTTCATGTCGCCTGGTAGTTTGTTGAGAGCGTCTTCTATTGTTGAATCTTTTTCTAGGATTAGGGGTTCTTCTTTGTCGGGTTCTTTTCCGCGTTCTTTCATGTAGACTCTGATTATTCCGAGGCCTTCGAATATATGGTCTTTTAGCTCTTCTAGGCCTTCTCCTGTTTTTGTGGATATCAGTAGGTCGTATTCTTCAAATTTTTCTCTGTCTTCTATAGCGTCTGATTTGTTTACGGCGGTTATTGCCGGAACGTATTTACGGTTGTCTATGAGTCCGTCTATGAACCGGTCTAAATCAACTTTTTCTCGGATTGTGACTTTCGCGTTGACGAACCCTCTTTCCTGCATCAAGGCCTCGATCGTGTCCTCTTCGATGTCTAGGTCGACTGTTGTCTGGATGTTGAGGCCTCCACGCCCTTTCTTCTCGACTTTTATATCTGGAGGGCTTTGGTTAGTTCTAATACCTACGTCATATACTTCTTTTTTGATTTCTTCTTCTCGCATTTTTTCAGGGTCTAGCAGAAATAGGATTAGGTCTGCGTTCCTTACTACGCTTAATACTTGTTTTCCGCCGCCTCTTCCGTCTGCTGCGCCGCCTATGAGGCCTGGAACGTCTAGTATTTGTATGTTGGCTCCTTTGTGTTTCATCATGCCTGGTTCTACGTCTAAGGTGGTGAATTCGTATTCTCCTGTTTCTGAGTCCGCGTTGGTTAGTTTGTTTAGAAGAGAGGATTTTCCTACGCTGGGGAATCCTACTAATGCTACTGTTGCGTGGCCTTTCTTTTCGACGGCGTAGCCTGAAGTGTCTCCTGTGCCTTTAGCTTTTTTCTGCTTCTGTTCTTTCAGTTCGGCTATACGTGATTTGAGTCTGCCTCTTTCTTTTTCAGTAGCCTTGTTTACCGGTGTTTTCTCCAGTTTTTCCTCTACGCTCTTGATTTTGTCTTCTATGCTCATAGGAAAGAGAGGTGTGCCGGAATTTTAATAGGAAATGGTAAGGAGAAAATAGGGTTTAGAAAAATGTTGGTTAGGCCTGAGAAGGCTGATTCTTCTATTCGACCTGTTTGATTTCTCCGTCTCTACCGATGTTGAGCTGAATGTCGTCGGCCCATTCTCTTACATATGCGCCTGTGATTTGGACATTAGCTCCTTCTTCAATCGCGTCGATTTCTTCTTCCCATAGAGTTAGGTCTATCTGGCCTGTATCATCTTCGAAAACCACGGTTACAATCCTTTTCTGTCCGTACCGTGTTGATACTGCTCTAGGGGTTGGTAGTTCTGCGATTTTTCCTGTTATTTCGACATCGTCATCTTCAGGAGATAATTCCTCTACTGTCAGTTCTGACATTTTACCACTACAAAACCGTCAATCAGAGAGACTTAAAAGCATTGCCCAAAACCATACAAAATCCTGACAGTAAACTAGAATCATGGAACTTCCCTGGACAAAAAACCGGAAGCTAAAACAGAGAATAAACCATTTGGAATCCGAACTGGAAACTGCAGAAAACGAGCTTGAAAAGATGCGGAAAAAACTTGAAGCAGAACAAGACCGCAGAAGCAGACTCTCACGGCAAAAACAGGATGCTGAGGAAAAAGTGAACAGGCTTGAAGACAAAGTAAATACTCTGAAAAACAGAGAGTCCGGAGAGAATTTGGAACAGGCCTCTGAGTTTGAATCTATAAACGTCAGCATTCTCAAGAATTCGCTGAAAAAGCTTGGCAGAATAAAAGGCGATAACCTTGTCACTGTTTACAGTCCGGAGAAGTTAAGAGATCACTCTGAGATAACTGAGATCAAGAACTCTCTTCCAAAAGACCTTTTTTCTAAAGTTTCAGGCAAAGAAGGCCTTCTACTGTTTTACGATGAGGATTTAGGGTTCTGGTGTTTTAAGATCAGGCCTTTTTTCTCTGAAAAGCTGGGTGTAGGAGAAAGTTTTGATGTCTCCGAGATTTTAGATTTCGTCAACAGTAGAAAGGTATGGGCTCAGGTCTCGAGAGGAGATTCTCGCATCTTTGAAGAGGATGAAGAAGGTGTGGAGGAATTAGAAAAGATCAGGGATAGAGTGGATAGAAAACATGGCAAGGGAGGATTCTCTCAGGGGCGTTTTGAGAGGAAGAGAAACGAGCAGATAGAACAGCACCTTGAAAAAGTAGGTGAAAAGTTGAAACAGTTCGACGAATACTATCTGCTAGGCGATAGAGAGGTCTGCAAAGATTTTGAAGGAGAATACCTCGGCGGATTCGACCCATTGAAGTCAGCCAGAAACAACTTTTATCAGGTTCAGAGATTAAAAAACTCCGGTGACCAGGCCTAGATACAGATGAGCGAAGAGATAAGGGAGATAAATCGCCGGTTGAAACAGCATTTCGGTGAGGCTCCAAGACCGGAAAAACAGTCGGGAGTAGACTATCTCGTTGAAACTATACTTTCTCAAAACACTAACGATATTAACCGTGACAAGGCCTTCAAGAAATTAAAAGAATATTATGAGTCTTGGGAGGACGTTGAGAGCGCTGACCGGGAAGAGCTTACAGATGTTATACGCGTTGCAGGCCTCGGCCCTACTAAAGCCGAAAGAATCCAGGAATCGCTTAGAATCACGAGGGAAGAAGTCGGAGAGTACAACTTAGATTTTCTTAATGATTTGAGCATTGAAGATGCTAAGACCTGGCTTGAAGACATTCCGGGTATTGGCCCGAAAACTGCGGCTATAATCCTCTGTTTTCATTTTGACAGGCCTGTTATACCGGTTGACACGCATGTTCACAGGGTTTCAAAGAGGTTAGGCCTGATACCTGAAAGCACTTCGCGTAAGAAGGCTCACAAGCTGCTTGATGAAAAAGTACCTGATGATATCAAGTATGAGTTTCATCGCCTTTTGATCGAGTACGGTAGAAAGTACTGCAAAGCACGCCACCCAAAATGCATGGAAGGCCCTTTATCTGATCTATGCGAAGCCCATAATAGGAAGGAAAAATAAGGAAAATATGTTGTTTTTTTTGAGTATACAGAAGAAAGAAAATTTTTTCTACTCTAGTTCGTCTTCTAGATCTTCCATTCCTTCTGCCATCTCTTGCTGCTGTTGCTGCATCTCTTCTACAATTTCCTGAGCTTTCTCATTAAGTTCTTCCTGATCTACGATTCCTTCGTCCTGTAGAATTGTTAGAAGAGCTTGTACAGTAAGCTCAAGGTTACCGAGCTTCTGCTGCATAATCTGCAAGATCTGCTGCGAATTCATTTCTTGTGACATAAAACTTTTGTTCACCTTATGGCTTGGATGGTTCCCCGAGCTTTAAAAGTCAGGGAACAGAAACAGAAAAAATTCCTGCTTTGTAACAAGGGTATTTGCAACCTGAAATATAAGAAAAAAGACGGGAAAAACCCAGTACTGTGATACCTCAAAAAGTCCAAAGGGCTTTGATCTTCAAGGACTTGCTGCTTCTAAGAATAGTTTTAGCAGTTCCGATAATCTACAATTTAGACTCAGGAAATATCTCAAACCTGCTAATAAATCATGTATCATTCATTATTATGCTCTTGATTTTTCCAAACTTGCTCAAAGCCTTCAAAATCAAACTTGAACCTGTTCAAGTCATCTGGATAAGTTTAGGCCTTGTAATACATCCTTTAGGCGCAGCTTACAGCTTATACTACAATTACGGGTTTTATGATGCGATAGCTCATTTCTACTCGGCCACGCTGGTATCGTCAATTCTACTTGTTTACCTGTGGAGAAACGACTACAATAAAAAACAAATTTGGGTCTACAGCTTCCTAGGCATCACTTTCTTAGGCACCGGCTGGGAAATATTTGAAAGACTTGTCGACGATCTAACAGTCTACGGATTCTGGGATACCATAGGAGACTACTTTTTCAACACTCTAGGCTGGCTAGCCACAATCAAATACGGGAAAAACCGGCTTGAAAACGTTTGGAACAGATAAAAAAATCGAGAGGGCAATTTTTCTATACCGGATTTCTCGCACCGCAGGCCTGGCATTTCAACATTTCAACGCCTTTCTCCTTCAAAAGCTTCGTGTCAGGCCTATTGCATTCAGCACAGTAAACGTACTCTTCTGTGTAGGCCTCTATGCGGGAGGTCACTTGGCCTCTACGGAACTCTCCGTTAAGCACTAGCTTGCCTGAATCGATGTGGCCTGCCGTACCGAGCTCGTTTTGAATATATTTTGAAAGATGTTTTTGATCTCGGTTGAATTTGTCCGCGAACTCTGAAAAGTTTTCCAGAACTGTTTTAGAGCCTTCTCTACGCGTCTTGACTTCCGGCATTTCAAAACGTTCGCCTGAAGAAAGATCGTCAGGCACTTCTTCTCGGCCTTTTTTCAGCATTTCGTCGTAATCCATGGTAAAAAGTTGAGGCCTAAAGTTTCTTAATCTTGCCGGGCTTTGGTTCGTAGCAGGTTCCTTCAGATAGCAGAGAGTTGACGGTGCTCTCCAGTTTTTCCTCAGGTTCGTCCACTTCGTCCAGTATATCTGAGTAGTCTGCGCCTTCACCGCTGTCAAGCTCCTTTATCGCGTCAAGCACCTCGCGTTCAATGTTTGCCATTTCGCCCTGGTTTTCTGAGCTGAAGGCCTCGTTAAAGCTTTGAAGCAGTGAATCGACTTCGTCTTCGTTTAACGTTCCGGCCATCTCTTTCTCAATATCTTCGTGTTCTTTGCCTGATTCTTTCAACTGTTTAACGGTCTCGTGTATCTGCGCCCATTCTTCCATAGTTTTTACTAGTCTGAGCTGGTGTAACATCTCTTTTTCAGGATTTACTGCTACCAGTGTTTCGCCGTCGAGATAGATTTGGCCTTGGTATTCGCGGACTTTTCCAACTACTTCCAGTATTTGACCTACTTCGAACTCTCGCATTTGGTCTATTTCGCTGAAAAACTTGATCTGCAGAGTGTCTTTCCCGTCGTCAAGTGTTAAAGATCCGTATGTCTCGTCGTCATTAATGAAGCTGTCTACTAAGGTTCCAACTACCCTGGCTCTTGAAAGTCTCCTGCCGTTTGGTGTTAGCAAAAAGTTTGGTTCAAATCCTTCTCTCTGAAAGTAGTTCCCTGAATTCAATTGTTCGAAATCTGCAAGTTTAGCGGTCTGTCTTCTCTGCTGGTCAGCCATGTATCAAAACCCTGAGTTGAATCTTATGAATATAACCCCGTTTCAAATCTTTTGAACAAAACCTTGCTTAGGCTCAAAAATTTCTCCCTCTCTTTTCAACCGCTCGATAATATCTTCGGCCTTCTCCTCGTCAATCCCTTCATCAGAGGCCTTTTCCAGCACTGCTTCGATCTCTGCAGAACCATCGTCGCCAGCAAGCTCGTCCACTAAATGCTTCAACGTCTGAATCCTATTCCTTTGACTGGAGGACACGCCGGACTCGATACGGTCAATATCAAAATCGCCGGTCTCCGGGTCCATACCTATCTGCTCCAAGGTGTACGTCAAAATATCTATGGCGCGCTGAGCATCACTCTCATCTACCTCTTCCTTTAACTGGGCGCGTGCAGAGGCCTCAGCAATACGGATCATCGCCTCCAGCTGACGCGCAGTGATAGGCACTGAATCTTCGTCGCCAGAACTCCTCATCGAAACATAGAACTCCTGTATCCGATCTGTTGCCTCAGTAGTTAAGCTAGGCTTTACATTTCTCTTTGAATAGGCAACGTATTTTCTGAGCTTCTCTTGATTAATATCTACGTCTTGATCTTGAGGCTCTCTATGGTTCGATAATATTTTTGAGGCCAGCTCAGTATCTCGTTCCTTGTCCGGCTCGTCTGTAACAGGAAAAATGAAGTCGAAACGCGAAAGCAGAGTGTCCCCAATATTGATCTGCTCAGGAATAGGCTCGTACGGGTCGAAGCGTCCAAGTTTTGGGTTTCCGGCCGCCAGAATAGATGTCTGTGCGTTGAGAGTGGCCTGAATATTTGCTTTCG
>LKMX01000030.1 GCA_001564035.1 Nanohaloarchaea archaeon PL-Br10_U2g27 | reverse complement strand
GTCTCCCGTTGAATACAAGGGATTCCCTGCTTACGAGGATTTCAGGGCTACAGGCGACCTCGAACCGCCCAATCCACAAAAGAGGCCTCAAATCAAAATGGGGATAGAAAAGTTAAAAGAAGGATGGCCTACTCAGATTGATCAAAATTTTAGATTATTAACCGAGAGCTGAAAAATCCTATTAGTGAAATGAAGACTGCCATTAAGGAAATCAAAATGCTTGCACGAGTATTCATCTCACTTTTCTTAGCTACTAGCCTGCGATCAATTGATTCTGAGAGATTCAAAAGTCTATCATAATGTGGATCCAGAGCTCCTCCTTGTTTGAACTGCATAAACTCAGCGAAATCTTTCTTAGAAAATTCGCTAACTCCCTCAAGCTGTTCTATCGAATCAGGGCTAACCTGAGATTTGTTAAGTATGGACGCTTGCTTCGCTAACTTTCTGTACGTATCATTAAGCTCTGAAATTTTCCTCCTATTTTTAATTCCAAAAAAACTAATTTCTAAATCTATTACTTCTCTCTCAAGCGCTGAAAGTTCATTTTGTACGTCTATATTTCTTTCCAGAAATTCTTGAACTCTCGCAGGTATTTTAGGAGGATTAGACATTCTAAATCTCGAGTTCCATTCCTCTTTCTGCTATTTTGAAGCCGCGTTCTTCGAGTTCTTTTCTTTCTTCGGTGTTAGGCCTTAGTGCTGGGTTGGTGTGGTTGAGGTGTGTGAAGATGATTTCTGTGTCCCAGTTTTCTGTTTTGTGCATTGTTTCTTTGATTACTGGGTGTGGTACTTCGTGGTATCGGTCTATTTCTTCTTTGTCCCAGAATGTGCCGTCAATTATTGCTATGTCGGCTTCTTTTACTAGGCCTAGTGTTTCTTCTGTCCATTCGTGGATGTCGCTCATGTAGAATACGTTTTTGTTTTCTCCTCTGATCATGAATGCGAGTGTGTCGGTGTTTACTCCTGTGTGGATTACTTCTATTGCTTGTAGGTTTGCTCCTTGGATGCTTTGACTGTCTCCGTCGTTGAATGTTATCAGGTCTATATTGTTTTTGTCTATCAGTATTCTGAACGGATCGTTTTTTGAGATGTATTCCTTTGCTTTGTCGGATACGTAAACAGGTATCATTTCTGCATCCCTTCCTTCCTCTCCAAAGTGTAGAAGGCCGTTTATGTGGCCTAGATGGCCGTGAGATATGAATACGCCGTCTAAATATTCTCCGTGGAGCTGGTATCTTACATCTGGCGTGGCATCGATCAAGTACCTTATAGAATCTGAGTCAGAATTCTCCTTCAAAAGTATTGATGCGTTGTAACGTTGTTTTGAAGGATCTTCTCTTGCTGCTTCACATACATCGCATTCACACCCAAGATGTGGTACTCCTCCGTCCTGAACTGTTCCAAGTATCTCTATTTTCAAATCGTCTTCCCCTCCCTAAACTTAATGTTTACCAGTTACCGAGACAAATGATAAAAAGGCCTTTATTGCAGTTTATCAGCGATTTCTTTTTAAGCTTCAGCAATTAATTGAGGAGGAGTTTTTTGGGCGTTTATTTTGCCCATTCGTATCCTTCGGCTTCAAGTTTTTCAGCCATTTCAGGGCCTCCGCTTTCGACTATTTCTCCATCCACCATTACGTGTACGTGATCGGGTTGTACGTAGTCGAGTATGCGTTGGTAGTGTGTGATCATGAGGAACCCTCTTTCGTCTGTGGCTAGGTTGTTGATTCCGTCCGCCACTACTTTGAGTGCGTCGATGTCGAGGCCTGAATCGATTTCGTCCAGTACGACGTATTTTGGCTGTAGTACTGCTAGTTGAAGGATTTCGTTTCTCTTTTTTTCTCCACCTGAGAATCCTTTGTTGAGGTATCTGCGGGCGTATTCTTCGTCCATTTCAAGCATGTCTAGTGCGTCGTTGACGATTTCTCTGAATTCGGATGTTTTAACAGGTTCTTTTCCTTGTTCCTCTCTTTTTGCGTTTAATGCTTCTCTCAAGAATTCTGCTACTGAAATACCTGAGATTTCTGCTGGATACTGGAATCCTAGGAAGAGGCCTTTTCTTGCTCGTTCGTCTGTTTCGTCCTCGGTTATTTCTTCTCCGTCTAGGATGATTTTACCCGAGTCTATGTTGTATTCTGGGTTGGCCATTAAGGCCTTGCAGAGCGTGGATTTACCTGAGCCGTTAGGCCCCATTATGGCGTGTATTTCGCCAGGTTTTACGTTTAGACTTACTCCTTTTACGATTTTTTCGTCTTCAACTGATACTTCAAGGTCTTTGACTTCTAGGCTCATGAATCTGTTTTGCACATAAAGTTTCTTAATTAGAATCCTTTACCAGTTGTATTGCTTTTCTTGCAGCGCCGACAATTTTCTCAGACTCTATCTGTTCGATGTTATCGTTCATCTCTTCAATTTCCCAGAAGCGAGCATCTAATGCATCATCACCAGGCCTTACTTCTCCATCAACATGCTCTGAGCTTACCGCATAGGCGTTTCCAACAACGTATTTATCAGGGTGCTCTAAGTGTATCGTGGCAACTAGTTTCAACTCTTTCTCTGGTGCTTTTAGGCCTGTCTCTTCTTTTAGTTCTCTGACCGCGCCTGTCTCAGGTTTTTCATCGTACTCTAGGTATCCTGCAGGATAGCTCCAGAGGCCTTTGTTGGGTGTTCCTCCTCTTTTGATCAGTAATACTTCTTCGTCTTTGACTACGAATACTCCTGCTACTGGCACTGAGTTGCGGTACACAAATTCTTCGCATCGCGTGCAGTAGTATCTTTGGCGGCCTTCGTATTTTCGTGTGATAAGTTTTGTTCCGCATCTCCAGCAGTATTTAAGCTGTTTCATCTGTTTGTTCCTCGTGTTTTTCTAGGCCTTTTTGAAGGGTTTTTAGGCCTAGGACGGCGCATTTCATTCTCATAGGCGATATTTCTATGCCTAGTTTTTCAACCATCCAGTCGGTGTCAAGATTCTGTACTTCTCTGGTTTTGAGGCCTGTGGTTTCTTCTGTTAGAATGCTTGTTGCGGCTGTGCATATTGCGCATGCGTCTGTGTCGTGCTTTACTTTTTTGATCTCGTTTTCCTTTATTTGAGCATATATCTTGAGTTTGTCGCCGCAGCTAGGGTTTTCTCCATCCTGTTTTACGTCTGGTTCAGGTATTTTTCCTGTGTTTCTAGGGTTTCTGTAGAGGTCTAGTATCTCATCCCTGTAAATAGTTTTCACCTTGACTCTAATTTTTTTGTTTAATTGAAGAGTTTAGCTGCTTCTTTAACTGCTTCCGCAAGTTTTTCAGCATCACTTTCTGTATTGTAAGCATAGGGTGATGCCCTTACTGTGCCGTTCATATCTAGTTCCTCATGCAGTGGTTGTGCGCAGTGGTTCCCCGCTCTCACAGCGACTTGGTTCTGTCCAAGTATCTCTGCAACGTCGTGCGGATGGGCGCCACGGACTTTGAACGATACCAGTATGGATGAGTTTGGAGATAGCAGTTCTACTTCTTCAATTTTGTTTAGGTTTTCTCTTATTTTCTGCGATACTTGTTTGTCATGTGTTTTTACTTTTTCTAGGCCTAAGTCTTGTAGGTAGTTTACAGCAGCTTCAAGGCCTATGGCTCCGGCTATGTTTTGTGTGCCGGCTTCGAATTTGTGAGGCGGTTTTGAGTATTTGACGTTGTTTTTGGTTACTGAGCCGACCATTCCTCCTCCTACTTGGTAAGGTTTCATGTCTTCTAAAAGAGCTTTTCTGCCGTAGAGGACTCCGATTCCTGTAGGCCCCATCATTTTGTGGCCTGAGAATGTTATGAAATCTGCTTTAAGCTGCTTTACGTTTATTGGAATGTGTGGCGCGGACTGTGCACAGTCAAGAACTACTAATGCATCGTGTTCATGAGCTATTTCTACAATTTTTTTCACAGGGTTTTCTGCTCCAAAAACATTTGATATATGGGATATTGCTACTAGGCCTGTGTCTTCATTGATCTTTTCTTTGACATTTTCTAGAGATATTTTGCCGTTTGAGGTGTGGAGGTAGTCGATTTCTTTGTTTTCATTTTTGGCTTTTCTGCGCCATGGTAGCTGTTCTGAGTGATGCGCCATCTCGGAGAGCACGATGTCTCCCTCAAATTTCAGGGTTGATGCCAATAGGTTCTGGGCTTCTGTCGTATTCCTGACGAAAACTATCTCCTTTTTTTCTGCGTTTATGAACTCTGCGATTGTTTTTCGTGATTCTTCGTAGGCCTGTGATGCATCGTTCGCTAGTTTGTAGAGGCCTCTACCAGTGTTAGAGTTATTCCGGCTGTAGAACTCGGCGACTGCTTCTATTACTTGCCTGGGTTTCTGGCTTGTCGCTGCGTTGTCCAGATATGTTAGCTTAGGCCTCTCCTCAAATATGGGGAAGTCTTCCTTGATTTTTTCTGGGTTCATATCTAGGGTTTAGTCGCGGAATCTTTTTTAGTTGGAAAACCAAAGGAAGGAGGACGAAGAACCTTTTATCGTTGTATCTTCTTTTGGACTTCTTCCCTGATTTTTTTCTTTAGTCTTGGGTTGTCGATGCTCTCCATGACTGGTTCGAAGTAGCCTTTTACTACTAGGCGTTCGGCTGCTTTATCTGTGAGGCCTCTGCTTTCTAGGTAGTGCTTTTTTTCGTCTTGTATGTTTCCTGCGGCTGCCGCGTGGCTTGCTTCTACGTCCGGGTTTTCAATCATTAGTTTTGGCGATGCATCGGCTTCTGCTTTATCGGATAATAGAAGGGCTTCTTGGTCTTGAAAGCTTTTCGTGCTTTCAGCGGTTTTTTCGACTTGTTGCAGGCCTTCATAAAGCGATCTTGATTTGTCGTCGACTACTGCTCTGGAGTCCATGTCGCATTTCGTGTTTTCTCCTATGTGGTATGTCTTTAATGAGATGTCGAAGTGTTGTTTGTTCGTCGGGTACCATACTCCTGTTTTGTCTGTTGAGGAGTTGTCTCCTTTCAGTACTGTGTCTATTCTTGTTCTTGAGAGCTGGCCTTCGAATATACCGTTAAGCCAGTTTACGTGAGAGTCTCTTTCTACCACTGCTTTCCTTACTGAGTATCGTAAATCTGTTTTTGATGCCTCTATTGCTCCGTATTCTATTTCGGAGTTTTTGCCGGTGTAGAATTCGTTTATGGAGGTCTGTAGTTCGCCTTTCGTTCTGAATTCTTCGTTTACTGACAGTTGTGTCATGTCATCCGCCTGAATAATTAGGTGTGTGTGGGCGTCTGTGCGGCCTGAGTAAGCGATTTCTAGTCTTGATTTTCCAGATGCTTCTACGTAGATCATTGAGTTTACTTTATAGGCGTGTAGCGCCGTAAGTTTGTTTTCATCATGTTTCACTGCATCCATGAACTTTTCTCCTGCTTTCTCAAAGGCCTCGCTACCAGTATAGACTTTGACGTCTCCTTCCGTGTTTATCTCGACTTCAGGAGCAGCGTCAGATTTTCTTAGTTCTGTTTCTGGGTAACGGGTCCATGTTCTTCCAGGCGTTCTGATGCTTTCAGGGGCTTCAAGTTCTTCGAATAATTTCGAGGCCTTTTCTTGTTTCTGTTTAAAGTTCATGGTTATCTCCTCGTAGCTGTAAAGTCTGGGTATCAAGGTTTTTCATCCTAGGCTTCCCTCCATTTCAAGCTGGATTAAGCGATTTAGTTCGACTGCGTACTCCATTGGGAGTTCTTTGGCGATTGGTTCGATGAATCCTCTTACGATCATTTCTTTGGCTTCTTCCTCTTCTAGGCCTCTGCTCATGAGGTAGTGGATTTCTTCGTCGCCGATTCTTCCGACTGTGGCTTCGTGCGCCATTTCTACGTCGTCTTCTTTGATTTCGATGTATGGCTCTGTATCGCTGGTGGCTTCTTTGCTGAACATAAGTGCGTCGCATTCAATTGATGTTTTGCTTCCGTGGCTTCCTTGAGGTATTCTTATTAGGCCTCTGTAATTTGTTCTACCGGTTCCTTGTGAGATTGATTTGCTTTCTATTGTTGATTTTGTGTTTGGTGCGTTGTGCACGATTTTTGCTCCTGTGTCGATGTCTTGGCCGTCTCCTGCGAATCCTATTGTTATGTGGTTGGCTCTTGCGCCTTCTCCGTTTAGGTGTGATGATGGGTAGAGCATTGTTACTTTGCTTCCCATGCTTCCGGAGATCCATTCCATTACTCCTTCTGACTGTACTTTAGCTCTTTTTGTGTTGAGGTTGTATGTGTTTTTGCTCCAGTTCTGTACTGTTGAGTACTGTACGTGAGCGTCTTCTTTTACAAACACTTCTACGCATCCTGCGTGAAGGTTGTTGCGTGTGTACATTGGTGCGCTGCATCCTTCGATGTAATGGACTTTGCTGCCGGGCTCTGCGATTATCAGTGTGTGTTCGAACTGTCCCATTCCTTTTGAGTTCATTCTGAAGTAGGCCTGTACAGGTATTTCGACTTCTACGTCTTCAGGTACGTAGACAAAGCTGCCTCCGCTCCATACTGCTCCGTGCAGTGCTGCAAATTTGTTGTCCTGTGCTGGAACGCACTTAGTCATAAAGTACTCTTTTACAAGCTCAGGGTGTTCTTGGACCGCCTTGTCCATATCACAGAAAATGACGCCTTTCTTTTCCCATTCATCCTTCATATTTTGGTAAACGACTTGCGATTCAAACTGCGCTCCAACTCCAGATAGTGCTTCTTTTTCTGCCTCTGGAATACCTAACTTGTCGAATGTTTCTCTTATTTCGTCCGGTACTTCTTCCCAGTCATCGCTTTGTTTGGCATCAGGTCTTAGGTAGTGTGTGATTTCTTCAAAGTCTAGGCCTGAGAGGTCTGGGCCCCAGTTGGGCATAGGTCTTTTCTCGAAGTGTCTGAATGCTTTTAATCTTCTCTTTGTCATCCATTCTGGCTCGTTTTTGTCCTCAGATATTGCCTTAATCAGTTCCTCTGTCAGGCCTTTTCCAGCGTTGTAGGCTTCTTTTGTGTCTACTTTGTGTTCGAACCGTTCTTGGTTTTTCTCAATTTTTTCCTCCGTCATGTCTATGCAGTAGAAGTTGAAGCTTTAAAATGTGGTACATTTATCTAATCCGGTATCGTAGGATTGCTGCGACTCCCCCGAAGTTTTCGAGTCGTCTTCCTTCCTCGTGGTCGTTTCCTATTATTTCTAGGCCTGAGCTCATTTCCTCTGCTGTTTCTCCGAATGCGTCGACTATATCAGCTATCTTTTTGAGCTCCATTTCCTCTCCTGTGTCTGTTTCCATGTTTTCCGGTATCTCGGCTTTTGTTTCAAAAATATGTTTTGTCTCACCAGACTCAGATTCAAATTCTGCGTAGTAGAGTTCTGTAGATTCTGATATCAATACAGTTTCTACCGCTCCCATGTCTAAGGCTTTTTTGACTTGTTCGGGGCCGTATTCGGATTTGCCGTTCTCTTTTTTCAGGTTCTCAAAGAACTCTGTGACTAATTTCTTCTCTTTGATTACTTGTGAGTCTTCTATGGCGTCCTCTGCTTTTTTGACTAGTTCTTCTAAGGCCTCTTCTCCTGAGTAGTTGGTTGATTCTTTTGCAACTATTTTTTCTTGGATTTCTTGATGTAGGTAGTTGTCTTCTATCAGCTTGTCCTTTGTGAAGCCTGGGCCTCCAACTATAACGCCTAAAAGTTTTTCCTCTCTTTTTTTGGGCAGAAAGGCCTGTTTGGCTTTGTCCGAGATCTCTCTCATAAATGTCTGGTACATTTCTTTCCTGAATCTTTCGAATCTCTGAGCGGACTGGCCTCCTGCCTTAGTTTTGCCCGGAACGTTTGAGGAAAGCGTCTGCACTGTTTTTACCGAGTTTCCCTGTAGAAATCCTATTGCTGCGCTGTTTTTGTCGGCTACAATTAACCCGTAGACTTTATCGTCTACGATCATCTGTTTCAAAGGTTCAAGGACGAATTCTTTGTCGCATCGGTAGTGTCGCGATTCTATAGGCCTTGGAGGTATTACCTCCCATACTT
>LKMX01000029.1 GCA_001564035.1 Nanohaloarchaea archaeon PL-Br10_U2g27 | reverse complement strand
CCATCCTTCTTTTAACTTTTCTATCCCCATTTTGATTTGAGGCCTCTTTTGTGGATTGGGCGGTTCGAGGTCGCCTGTAGCCCTGAAATCCTCGTAAGCAGGGAATCCCTTGTATTCAACGGGAGACCGGATTTCCTCGGTGAAGGCCTTGTGAGAACGCTGTTGAGGGTCCGTCCCTCGGGATGCAGCACTTTGTGAACCGGGTCAGGCCTTGATCGGAGCAGCCTTAAGCAATGTGTTGCATGTTCGAGGGGTGGCGGATCTGAGGCTTCTCCAAGGAGCCCTAGCCGTGGTGCCTGTCGACCGTTGAAGAAAAGGGAGGCCTCACTGGTTTTTCAACACTATGATACACTTGGTTGGAGTGTCGCACGTCTCGAAGAAGAGTTTGGATCGTATCGATGAGGCCTTGGAAAACACAGATTCTGACATTGTTTGTTTAGAACTTGATATGAATCGTTTGAATGCCTTGGTGAATGACGAGGACAGTGAGCCTGAGGATTTGACTCATAGAATGCTTGCATCATTTCAAGAGATGATAGGTAAAAGAACAGGCCTGATGCCTGGTACAGAGATGCTTTATGCGTATAAGAGGGCTGAGCAGGAGGGTATGCAGGTTTATCTGGTTGATAGAGATATTCGGGAGACGCTGGCCCGTTTGAAGAGTGTTAGTAGGAGGGAGAAAGTTAAGGCCTTGTTGAGCCTGCCTCTCGGTTTTTTGTCGCCGGCTATGGATCTTGATGATATACCTGAAGAGGATGAGCTTGAGCAGTTGAAAAAAGTTTTCAGCGAGAGATTTCCCCAGATGTACAGCGTATTGTTGGAGGAGCGTGACCTGCATATTGCAAAAGCTTTGGAAGTTGTGGTGGAAGAAAACCCTGAAAAAGATATAATAGCGGTTTTAGGAGCAGCACACATCAATGGTGTCGATAAAAAACTCGAAGAACTCGGCTGTAAAAGTAAACTGGCTTAAGAAAAACGAAGAATGGCAAGCGGAACTCTTACTTGTATCAAAAGAAGGATTCTACACTAGAGGCCTACAAACAGGCAGAAAGATATCTTTTGAAGTAAATAAACAAAGAAGATGCACAGGATACTCGCATGCACGGGGCGAGAGGGCTCCGTGCCCAGATTTTGCAAAAATTACTTCGGGAGACCAATGTCCAGCATGTAGAGGAAAAGATATCTACACAGATTACGTTAGAGGATCGGAAAACGGTTTAGACGGAGAATTTTCAGTATATATTGCGCAGATATCCGATAACGTTAAGGTAGGCGTAGCTAGAAGCAGTAGACTTGAGAAACGCTGGATTGAACAAGGAGCAGACTATGCCGCAGAGGTATTCACAGGCCTGTCATCAAACAAAGCATTGGAAAAAGAAGACGAACTAACCTCGAAAGATTTGAGACAGTTCGTGATGAAGAAAGACAAGGTTAGCAGCGTCAAAGAACAGAGAATAAGCTCTATACTTGAGGAAAAAGATTTAGAAGGAGACGTAATTAATGTCCAAGAGTTAACACAGTACCCAAGGATTCAGGGCAGGTTCAGAAACAAAGGCCTAATACAAGGAGAGGTACAGTCAGTTAAAGGACAAATAGTTTCTAACGGGAGAATATGTATACCTTTGAATGCAGGTAAAGTGTTGAGGAGGCCTGTCCAGAAAGGAGTAACAGATTTTTAGTCGATTGTAATAAATAAGAAGTGGAACTTGGAAGGGCCAAAGATTAATACTGTCACTCACGTAAAAATTTTCTATGACTGATTTTGAGAGGGCTTTAGTGAACTCATTCAACAATTTTTTCGAACAAGAAGGGATTGAAGGCATTGCACACCGTAAGAAACAGCACAGGTTTTCTTCCCAGTTATGTGACGTGCTCGTTGACTCGCCCCACGAAACATTCTATCTTGCTATAGAAAACAAGTCCATCAAGACCTCAAGCACCAATAAACTCTACTTCACCCAACACTTCTCGGATACTGAAGGAGGCCATCAAGTCGAGAGAATCACAGATTTTGTGCAGCGCTCAGGGAGAAAAGGCTATTTAGCTGTCGAACTGAAGCGGGGGCGTGGAAGGCCTAGAAAGGCTTACATGGTGCCATGGGAAGAAGTATCGCATAGATACAGAAACGGGGAGAAAGGCATTCACGTCGACGAATTCGTAGGATTCCCAGAAATCACAAGAATATCAGGAGAGTACAATTTCGCTGATAACCTGGTTGAAATGTTCACGTAACAGCTAAAAACCGTCGACCAAAAGATTTGTTATGGCTTCCAGTCTCGACCCAACACCAGAAGACTTGAAAAGCTTTGCAGCATCATCTGCTGTAGTAGCCGTATGCTTCTGGGCGTTCAAATCCGCTGGCTGGACCCAGCTACCGTACTATCTCTTACTAGGAGGCCTAACAGTTCTGTCAAGAGAAATAGGGCAGAGAATGGTGGCACAATGGATGGATGCATACATCGAACTAAGAACCAGTGTAGAAGGGTCAGCTACATCGCTTTTCGGAGCCTTCACAGCATTAATCACAGGCCTGCCAATAATACTGCTTTTCCCATTGACTTCAAGTTTTTCAGGCCGCAAATATGAACACTGGGGTAAAAGCATCGACGCGATATGGGCCAAAAGACAGTACTGGCTCACAATGGGAGGCCTAACAACGCTTTTCGCAGCATGGTACATAGCATATCTGCTTAACTACCAGCTATTAGCAGAAGTGACAATACTTTTCATGTTCTTCCAGTTAATGCCATTCAACTACGAAACCATTCCGACTTCAAAACTTGATGGGGCATACATCTTGCTGTGGAGCGGTTTTACATGGCTTATAGTTATGGGAGCCACATTAATGGCGATAGCAGTAACTTTGTTCTAAGAAACCATGTTTTAAAGAAAGAAGCCGACAAATAATACGTTATGCCAAAGATCATAGTGGGCAGAGATTCTGAAGACGTAGAAAAACACGGTCTAGACGGTACAGGCCTGCTAGGCAAACACTTAGTAGGAGAAAAAGAAGAAGCCCACATGGCAAACCCTGTCTACATTGACTTAGCAAGGCCTCACGTAATGGGGATATTCGGGAAAAGAGGAACAGGAAAATCTTATTCAATGGGTACTATAGCCGAAGAGCTGCATGACTCCGAGATCTCTGACAATCTCTCCACAATCATAATCGATTCTATGGGAGTATACTGGTCGATGGAACGACCTAATGAAAGAGCAGCAGGTATACTAGAAGACTGGGGTTTCAAACCTGAGAGCTACGACGCTAATATATACATACCCGCAGGGAAAGAATCTGAGTTCAGCAAAAAAGACATTCCTTATACAGACACATTTACAATCAACCCTGGAGAACTATCAAGCGAAGAATGGTGCATGGCGCTCCAAATCGACAGGAACTCTGACATGGGAGTATTACTGGACAGAACAATAACGAAACTGAAGGAAACAGCTGACGAAAACTATCGAGTCCGACATATCAGAAAAGGTATAGAAAAATTTGATTTCAATAACTCAACAGTCAGAGGTCTCGACAACAGACTAAAAAACGCAGACGAGTGGGGAGTATTCGGTAAAGAGTCATCGCTAGAAGGCCTGACTGACAGAGGAGAGATGTCAATTATCGACATGTCAGTCTTTGGAGAAATGAGCGCAGGATGGTCTGTAAGAGCTCTCGTAGTAGGTCTTCTCTGTAAAAGAATTCTGCGTGAAAGAATGGATGCTCGGCGTATCGAAGAAATAGATGAAATGCAAGGCCTTCAAAAAAATGAAATGCCTATCACGTGGATGCTTATAGACGAGGCGCACCAGTTCTTGCCTAGTGACGGTAAAACACCGGCGACCGATCCATTGCTTCAATGGGTTAAAGTTGGTAGAGAGCCAGGAGTTTCCCTCGTTTTGGCGACGCAGCAACCGGCAAAACTGCATCCAAACGCATTATCCCAGTGCGACTTAGTTTTATCCCATCGATTGACAGCCAAACAAGACATGGAGTCTTTATCGGAGATTATGCAGACCTACATGCGGAAAGGGATCAAACAGTACATTGACGGGCTTCCAGATGAACCTGGAACCGGTATCGTGCTTGATGACAACTCTGAACGCATTTTCCCGCTAAAAACAAGGCCTAGGAAGTCTTGGCACGCAGGAGGAACTCCTGACGCATTCAATGACTAGGCAACGAAAAATTGATTTTCTCGAGTCAAGCTGTAAATATCTTCACGTTAAAAAATTAGACCATGCAGTTGCTGAAAAGCTCAGAGATAGATTCTAGAACTTACCAAGAAGTCATTGCAGCCTCTTCAATGAGTCAAGACACACTGATAGTTCTGCCTACAGGCCTAGGAAAAACAGTTATCGCTGCAATGATAGCAGCTAAAAAACTTGAGAGCGGTAAAACACTTTTTTTAGCGCCTACCAAGCCGTTGGCACAGCAGCATATCAACTCGTTCAAAAAATTCATAGACATTGAAGAAGATGAAATGGCGTTAATGACAGGAGAGGTCAGGCCTGCTCAGAGAGAAGGACTCTGGAAAGAAAAGAAAGCGTTTTTTGCAACGCCTCAAGTTGTAGAAAATGATTTGATCGGAGGGAAAGTACCTGTCAATGACTTCTCACTAATTATTTTTGATGAGGCCCATAGGGCAACCGGAGAGTATAGTTATGTGTTCATAAGCGAGAAAATGAGCTGCCATAGAATTGCTTTGACTGCTTCACCTGGCGGCGATAAAGAAAAGATAATGGAGGTTGCCGAGAATCTCCGTATCGACAACTTTGAGGTCAGAACTGAGGACGATCCGGATGTGAAGCCCTACATACAGGATCGAGACGTAGAATGGGTTAAAGTACCGTTAAACAATAGGTTTGATTCAGCGCTGAAAAAACTTGAGGACGCGAAGAAGAAACCGTTGAAAGAACTCAAACGAATGGACTACATCAACACTGTTAACATAAACAAGACAGGCCTATTGAAAATGCAGTCGAAGATAAGAGCCGAACTCTCCACGAGTAACGATCCAAAACATTATTCAGCGATCTCACATGCCGCTTCAGCACTAAAGATTTCTCAGGCTATCGAGCTGCTTGAAACACAAGGCGTGAGCCAGTGCTACAGCTACATGAGAGGGTTAAAACAGGACTCGTCCAAAGCGGCGAAGAAAGCGTTGAACGACGAAGACTTCCATAAAGCCAAGCAACTCGTAGAATACATGAAGAAAAAAGGGGAGGAACACCCGAAAATTGAGAAGCTTGAACAGATACTGAAAGGCCTTGACGGAAAGGCTATAGTTTTCACAGAGTACAGGGCATCGGCAGACAAGATAATAGAGGAGCTTGAGCCCAATCATAGGCCTGTCAAATTTGTGGGCCAGCAAGGCGATGATGGGATGACTCAGAAACAGCAGATTGAAACGTTAGAACAGTTTGAAAAGGGAGAGTACGATGTCTTGGTTTCTACAAGTATTGGTGAGGAAGGCCTGGATATTCCGTCTGTGGATAAAGTGGTTTTTTACGAGCCTGTACCGTCTTCTATCAGGGATATTCAGCGGATGGGTAGGACTGGCCGTCAGGAGTCGGGAGAAGTATATGTTTTGATGGCTGAGGATACTCGTGACGAAGGATATTACTGGAGCGCCTACCATGAGAAGCGCAGGATGAATACTATCTTGGAAGAGTTGAAAGAGGAGTCGCTTGAGAGGCAGGAGAAGCTTAACAAATTTGTGGACAAAGAAAGGCAGAGGCCTGAAAAAGAGGTTGAGCAGGAGCAGGCAGAAATAATTGTGGACGACAGAGAAAACTCTATTGCCAAAAGCCTTTCTCGAAAACAAGTTGGAGTAGTCAAAAAACGCATAGAAGTAGCAGATTTCATAGTCTCAGAGGACACAGCTGTAGAAAGAAAAACGGCAGAAGACTTCGTAGACTCAATAATAGATAATAGACTATTCGACCAGCTCAAAGACCTCTCCCAGTACCGCAGACCCCTGATAATAATAGAAGGGAAAGAAATCTACAAACAGAGAAACATTAACCAAAACGCCGTAAGAGGAGCGCTCATATCCGTAGCAATGGACTACGGAATCACAGTAGTATGGAGTGAAGGAAGAGAAGACACGGCTAGAATACTGAAACAACTAGCGGAAAAAGAACAGCTGGAAAACGAAAAAACAGTCCAAGTAAGAGGACAGGCATCAGGAAAAACATTCAAACAACGCAAAGAATTCATAATAGCAGGCCTACCAGGAATAAACACGAAAATAGCTAGAAGACTGCTAAACCATTTTGGTAACGCCCGAGCAGTGTTCAAGGCCTCAGAAAAAGAGCTTCAAGAAGTGGAAGGCATAGGAAGCAAAAAAGCAGAAACTATTATTGAGCTGTTGGAGGATGAATATTAATTGAGGCCTTTAATTGTCGGTATAGATCCTGGTAACACTTTAGCAGTCGCAGCAATAGATTTTGACGGGGAAATACAGCTTCTAGAAAGCAAAAGACACTTTGAAACTGCGGAAGTAACTGAGAAAATATTGGAAACCGGAAAACCGATAATTATTGCGGGAGATAAAAAGTCCACGCCTTCAAAAATCGATAGTTTGGCTTCATCAATGGGAGCAGAAGTATATGAGCCCGAAAAAGATCTTTCACAAAAAAAGAAGACTGAACTAGGGAAAGGAGATAACTCTCATGAAATAGATGCATCTGCTGCAGCATTCAACGCTTACAACAATTTAGACCGTGAACTCAAAAAAGTCGAAAAAATAAGAAAAGAAAATCAAATCTCAAGGCTAAAAGCAGCAGAAAAATACTTCTTAAACCAAAAAATAACTTCAAAACAGCCAAGCGAAAAAGAAGATGAACAAGAACAAAGACAGAAAGAGCCAAGGCCTCGTAACGAGGAAAAAGAGGTTTCAAGACTTGAAAGACGGGTTAAAAGACTAGAATCTCAGATAAAAGGCCTTAAACAGGAAAAATCAGTCCTCGAAGCAGATACTGATAGACTTGAGGAGAAACTGGTCTGCGAGAAAGAAAAGGATCGCAGCAAAGTACTGCACTCAGAGGAGCTGAAAAAACGAGAAGCCATCATAAAAGAAAAGAACAACGAAATAAAGCAGTTGAAAGACAAAAACACAAAATTATCCAAACTTCTCAAACAGTATAGAAAGGCCTTGAAAGCGCTAGATGATGGCGCCAGACTTCTCCCAATTGTAGAGTCTGACAATCAAGAATACGATTTAGCCGTCAGCCGCCGAGAAAAAGACTTGGAAAACGCGTTTCATGTGGAAGAGATAAAAGGCATCGAACTAAAAGACTTTTTTGTGGCGGAAGATGTCCCTAAGAAAGACCTTGGACAGATACTCAAAGAATATAAACGAAAACGCGGACAGTAGACAAAAGAAACTGTACAAGACATTCTTATTCACCGTTAAATTCCTGATAGCAGGCCTGGTATTCCAACTAATACTTTTCATAGATCCCAGCACATACCAGATCCAGGCCGCATTCACCAGTCTAATAGCTTTCCTGCTCTCTACAGCAGGCCTAGAACTCACCTACACAGGGATAAGAATCTTCACGTCCGAAGCCACGTACGTTATTGTCCAAGACTGTTTAGGATGGAAATCAATGGCAGCATTCATAGCATTAATATACGCATCAGCATCTAGAACACTAGAACACTTAAACTACATCCTCCTAGGCCTAGCGATCCTTTTTGCCGCCAATATTGTTAGAGTGTTGACCACAGTCTATCTTTCAGAAATAGGCCTGATATCCTTCGATATAATTCACGGTACTTTGTGGAGATGGAGTCTTACCGTAGTTGTATTAGCTCTCTGGGTCTACTGGTTCAAGAACCTGAAAGACAGAGAAATGTTTGAAGACAAAATCAGAAGCCAGTTGAAAACAGTTAAATCAGAATAACTGGATCAAAAACTGGAAGACTGACACAGAACTAACTGTTAAAACAAGGGCGACCGGAAACACGGGCATAAAACGAACACCCTCTTTCAGCTCCACT
>LKMX01000028.1 GCA_001564035.1 Nanohaloarchaea archaeon PL-Br10_U2g27 | reverse complement strand
AGGCATGAGGATCTAGAGCTGACAGAAAGGCCTGAAGTCACTATACTGATGCCTGCGTTCAACGAAGAAAGAGTGGTTGAAAAAGCTTTGAACAGTATCGAAGAGTTGAAGTATCCGGTTCAAGCAGTTTTTATAGACGATGCTTCTACTGACACAACTTTAGAGAAGGCAGAAGAGTTTGCGTCGGATAAGATCAAACTTTTGAGACATGAAAGAAATGAAGGGAAAGCCGCCGCATTGAACACAGGCCTCCAAAACACGGCTACGGAGTATGTAGTAGTTCAAGACGCCGATTCAAAGATAGATACGGAGTTGCTGGAAAAAGCCGTCGCGACGATACACAAAAAGGAAGACTTAGGAGCTGTGATAGCATCTATCGCGCCATTAGATACTGAAAACTTTGTTAAAAAACTTCAAAAGGTGGAGTACCGTCTGACAAACTTTTACAGGATGTTGATGACGGAAATCAATACATTAAATGTCACGCCTGGCGCATTCTCCATCTACAGGACTCAAGATGTGAAAGACGCCGGCGGGTTTGATGAAGACAACCTGACAGAAGACCTAGAAATGGCGTTTAAACTCAGGAAACACGGCAAATCCTTCGAAATGATATACTTTAACCAGTCGGAAACAGAGTTCCCGTCAACTCTAAAGGCCTTATACAACCAGAGAGTCAGATGGGCGCGAGGATTCATATACAACGGCTGGAAATACAGAGAAATGTTTTTCAACAGACAATACGGCTACTTCGGCACTCTCCAACTACCCATGCTAGTATTAATGCCGCTACTAATCGTTACAAGCCTGGGAATGGTGTCATACGGCATAAGTCTAACATTATACAACACGGCAATCAGATTATCAGCTACAGGCCTATACATGCCTGAATTCGGATTATCAGAACTATACGTCTCCTTCCTGAGCCTTAACATGATGATTTACGGGCCTATGCTCCTATCTTTGGCTCTTATCGCCTACATAATCAACTTGGCGTATAATTATTCGGGTGAAAGGCCTAAGCATCATTTAGCGCTTCTTTTCTACTTCTTCATGTATTTCGTGCTTCAGTCAGTGTTCTGGCTTGCTGCAGTTTTAAAAGAAGTATTACGTATAGAAAAGGTATGGACGTAGTTCAAGAATCTTTCTTGAGAGCTGCAAGCTTCACCTTGATAATACTTTTACTAGGTGTAATGGTAGGCCTGCAGATGGATGATCTACGTCAAAGCTATCTGGATGATGAGATAAGGCAGTCTGATCTTGATACTGAAACCTTCAACGTTTTAGAACAGTACGCTGAGGATAATCCTGACGTGTACTGTGATCTGGCCGAGGCCCAGTTACCGGAAATTTCTGAGAGAAGCGCCCAGCTAGGTCAGAGGCTGGAGAGGTTCGATGAGCAAGGTAGGTATGATCAAGACGAGTACAATTATCTGCGTGATAGGTACTACAACAATCAGCTGAGACTGTACATGATGCTATCAGAGTACCGTGGAGAATGCGATGCAGACGAGGACAAGGCCTTATTCTTCTTTGATGACTCTACGGATAGTCAGAGGCAGGGCGCAGTGCTTGATGAGATTGTTAGAGACACTGATCTACATGTCTTTGCGTTCAATACTGAAACAGAAAGCTCGCTTATACTAAATACTTTAGAGATAGACTACAACGTGACAGAAACGCCAACTACAGTGATCAATGACGATGAAAAAATAGAAGGATTCATTTCAGAAGGCGAGCTCAGACACGAAGTACTAGAATAAAAACTATTTCGGCATCTAAGGCCTATATCTGATTTTGTGGCTACATGTATTCGTCTTTGACCCACACCTTGTTGCTGCGCCCGGCTTTCTCCTTGGAAACTATGTCTTTATCTTCAAGACTTGATACAACGCCGGAAATCTTGGCTTTAGAGTAATCTGATTCGGAGACGATATCTTTCTGCAACATTCCTTCATTGTCTTTAATCAACTCGAAAACCATCAGCTCGTCTTCCGTCAAACTATCCAGAACCTCTGAAACATCTCTACCGGTTCTGTATGACAGGTAAAACTTGATGAAACCGATTGTCAGCGCCAGTAAAGCCAGCAAAACAATGATTAGACGGAAATCAGTCTGTATATCCTCGTAAATAACCTGGTAGGAAACAGTCTCTCCCAGAGAAGGATCAGTACTCCACTCGACATGAATCCTCCTACCTTCGCTCCCGACTACGCCATCCGCTGGATCGATTACTTGGCTAGAAATATTGCCGTCCTCCTCAACTATGCCTGTGCCTTCAGGCAAGAAAACTTTGAAATTGTAGTCGTTAGTAGGCCTGTAGATGACTTGGCTGTAACGGAAAACTGTTGCGCCGTTCCTATCCGTGTTCAGGCCTGACGTCTCGTAACTTAGATCGATTTCGAAGTCTTCGAACCGGTCAAGGTCGCATACGATCTCGCCTCCAAGAGCTCTGGGTTCGAATTCGCAGTCGACGGGTTCTCCATCTACTTGGCCTTCAATGTTCTCCACTGGATGGTCTGTTAGGTAAGTGAACTGGTTCTGGCTAATGCTGTTGAACAGCATTGAAACATCTACGCTGTCGTCTTCAAGGTCTACTGTAACGTTGTGGCTTTCGATGGAGTTAGCTGAAGCTAGGGAAACTAATGAAATAATGAATACGGCTAATACAACTCCTCTTCTCATTTAATTCACGAACTTGTCTGAGTCTTCGAGACCAGCATACCTCCCACTCCCATCTCAGCATAACGCCTCATAATATCGGCCACGTCCTGAAGAGTCTCCTGACCTTCCTTAAGCTTCAACTCGTACAAGTCAGGCTCCTCGATCTGAATGTACGTAGGCCCGTAATTAATAACTAGTGCAACCGATTCCTCAAAACTTGAGGCCTCTACAACGACCTCTGCGACTTGTGAGTAACCTTTCTCCAGATCAGGATGAGGGTTCTCCACTTCTTCTACTTTATCAATATTCTGTTTAACTATCTCTGAATCAGGTTCATTACCAAGTTTTTCCAAATGCTCATCTAAAGCGCCTTCAACACCTTCTTCAGTAGCCGCTACTGCCTCAAAAACCATCCAAAGTTTTACTTCCATACCTAATATCAATTAACAGGAAATAGCCTTAAACATATTGGGTTACCATAAAAACTGCTATCACCTCCAAAGCCAAACCCTAAAAATAGGGCTTAAACCTTTCACAAAAACATTTCTCCTTAATTCTCCCATCTAAAAATGCACTAAAAAAATTCTATGACTTCATTTGAGATGTTCCAGTAACTTCTCTAAATCGGACGTGCTTGACTTCCTAAGACGATCTTCTTCAAGGCCTAGCTCTTTCAACTCATCTATCTTGTCCTCTCTACGGAGCTGCTCGCTCTCCAAGCTCTTCAAATGGTCTTTAGTGAGTTCAGAACAAACCTCTTCATCCAGAGACAGATTAAGGTTTTCAATAATTTTTCTCCTTCCTTTCACTGCGTCAGGCTTTTCAGGCCTTCTAGAATCTATTAAGGAGTTCAAATGAGTTTTCACTCCCTTCCGATCCTTTCCGTTCTTCTCAGCTTCAAGCAGAGTCTCTAAAGCAGGAGTTGAAAACTGTTCTAAATCCAGATCCTTAACCTCTTTAACCGTTGAAGAAACAACGCTCTCTACAGTTTCATTAAGACGCGAGGCCTTCTCATCGTCTTCAGGACTGTTCAGTCTCTCAGACAAATGGCTGTTAAGTTGTCTTACACTCTCATCTCTTGAACTATTCTCGCTCTCAGGCCTCAGCTTACCTAGTATTGAAGAAATCTTGCCATACTTTTGAAATCTATTTTCTGAGCCCATAACTAAACCAGCCTTAACAGCCTCTAAACAATATTAAACTGTTGCAGTTGTTTAAAGATTTCCCTCTACCAGTTTCCCGGCTAACATGGCTTTTACAAGGGTTTTCAACCTGTTTAACTAGGCCTCAAATGATTAAACCTTTAAGTCATCTACAAAGTAATTAAACTTATGCGGGTTTTAAAGGCGAATTTGCTTCTAGCAGCGATGCTTCTAATGGTGTTGCAGGCCTCAGCCATAAGTTTAGACGCTGACACCGATACTGTCATCGAACAGGACACGGAAGCAAACTTCACTGTCAGTGACTGCGAAGAAGACGATGTTTCACTCAATGTTACAGGCCCTGTAGAAGACGAATTAACAGTTGATGACGGCAACGCAACCTTCAACCAATGGGACGGCACAGGAGAGTATGACTTTGAAGCACAGTGTGGCGATGAAGACGAGGAATCTGATACTGTCACAATCATCAAAGACGCATTGAAAATAGAATCGCTAGGCCTCGAAGAGTTCAGAATAGAAGGAGAAAACAACTTCCAACTTGAGTTATCTTCAGAAGAAGACGCGTTGAGCGAAGAAGACATTGAACATCTGAACATCACGACTGACGGAGAAAAACTGTATGAGAAAAACGGGTTTGAAGAAGAGTTCTCACTCACAACTGATGACTGGTCGCTAGCAGGAAGAGAAGGCCTAAACGCCAGCATAAAGTACTCAAAAAACTCCTCCTCCACAACAGAGGCCTTTGAATTTGAAGGCGTTGAATTCTCCGAATACCGTTTGGAGTTGAAAGGGTTCATACTTGATGGCAGAGACGTTGAATTTACTAGATTTTCACGCGACAGTCTAGAAGACCTTCAAATAGCAGTAAACGTATACGAAGAACCAAGTTCCGAAAATGTTACAGGCCTGATCGAAGAAGACTTCAAAATAGAGTCAGAGACAGGGGAAGGAGAGGTAAACCTCAGAGCAGAAGACGGCGCGGACAACGATGGAAGAAACCCGTATCTAGCAGATATTTCTGCAAGGCCTAGCATGAACAGCGAAAGAGAAGAGTTTAAATTAACAGTTCCTGACAAGCTGAGCTCAGCAGTCAACTTCACTGCATACACAGACACCAATTTTAGAGGCCACGTAAGAAATCAAGACAGAGACCCTGTTGAAACCACTTTTGTAATGAGAGATCCCGACAAAGATTTTTCCACAGACTCAGATGGATGGTTCAACGAGGAGTTCAGCCAGTCCACGATAAAAAGTGTTGAAGCAACATTTCCCAACGCTACACTAGAAATGACAGATTTAGAATCAGGGTTCAGAGACTCAGAAAACATATACCAAAGCTTCTACAACGATCCCGAACCGTCAGGCCTCAGCAATGACTTGAGGCCTGTCAACATGTTAGGCCTCAGAACAAACTATCCTGTCGATGTGGACGGCTCTGAACTGTTTTTAGATTACGATACTTCCGGTATCGATGCTTCTGAAATCGAGCTTTACGAGTGCACAGACTGGGACTTTTTCGGAGAGAGCTGTCAAAGCAGTTGGGAGCAGATCAGCATAGAGGAAAATCAAGAAGTCTGGGGAGAACTCAGGACAGACGATCTTTCAACAGTTGAAGACGGAGACCAGGGAATATCATCAGCGTACCTTGCAGCAGTGGAAATAGAGCGAGCCGATCTCAAATTCGACTCTGAACCCTCAATCAGCCAGGAAAAAATAAACATTGATGATGGCATGATAATAGACGGCAAGCTTGTAGAAGAACAAGAATTAAGCGGTGTGGAAGACGCAGATGTCAGGGCAGAGATTTACAAAGAATCAGACCCTTCAAACCGCTACGAAATCGGGGAAGACACTGAAAAAGATACGGATGAAGACGGAGAGTTCGAACTAGAAATGGAAGACCTCCCTAACGCCTCAGGAGAATACCAAGTCGATATACATGCAGAAAAAGAGTACTACAACAGCCTAGAACAAACCCTGAACCAGACATTTGAAATATACAAAAACAAACAGCTCGACCTCTCACCGCCTTCCGACCCAGAAATCAGATTAGGAGACCGAAGCACAGAAGTATTCGAACTTGAAAACACAGGCCAAGCAACTCTAGAAAACATTACTCTCGAAGGCCTTGACGTCAGCAGCAGAGACCTAACAATAAACCCGTCCGAAGTAACCATGTTAGAACCAGGAGAAACAGAATCAATATCGGTAAACTTCTTGCTTCCAAGCGATTACTGTGACACATACTGTGAAGAAGGAGAAACACCTAGAACAGGCCTAGTAGCTGAACAGGAAAACGAATCGGTATCCGCAGAGGCAGAAGCCGAAATAGAACTTACTGAGGAAGAAAAAGAAAGTATAGGCCTTGGAGAAGACGATGAAGACGACTCTGAAACAGGAGAAGACGATGAAACATCTGTAGAATACGTTATTTGGCCTTCAGATCTCGGGATTGACGAGTTCATGGAAGACGATGACCTAGTAGAAGAAGCAGTAACCGCAGGCCTACTGCTATTTATCACGGCATCACTAGTTATAGCAGTTAAGAAAAAGAAATCTTCTGGCAGAGACGACTTCTTACCGAGAGAAGACAAGATCAGGGGCAGAGTATTGGAGACAAGTATTTCCGGCGGCGGAAAATCACACTTCTTCCAGTTAAAGTACGGTAATACAGAGTTTGAGGACAAAGAACAGTTAGTAGAGACTTTGAAGCAGAGACTTCACAGAGAGCACCAAGAAACCAGCACGAAATGCGAGATATGTGGAGAAGAGTTTGATACTGAGACAGCAGCCAGCATCCACAAAGAGATAAAACACGAATAACTTCAAGAAAAAAAAGGAATGGAAGGCGGTTAGGCCTTTGCCTTCGTTTAAATTCTGTAGACTGCGTATGCCAGTAGTACTGCTACTATCGCAAGCAGGATAATGACTGTTCTTGAACTTGTTATACCATCTCTAACCGTTTCAAGATCGGCGTCCACAGTTACAGAGTTAATCAGGAATGACTCTCGTTCACCGAACTGCGAGACAATGTTCACTAGCTCGTTCTGCTCAATGTCTTCCTCGGACAGTTCTGCAGGAATGAACACTCGTTCTGACTCATCAGGTTCGAGCGCAACTAGATCGCTAGAAAAGCTTCTCGTAACTCCATCTACTTCAATTCCGTCGGCTCTCAACCTTGTGTATGTCTCGACGGAACCGATGTTTGAGGCCTCGACCTCGAATCCTTCTCTATCAGTATTGTACGCTACTTCTTCTATCTCTAGCTCGGACTGGTCGTCTACATCAAGAGTGGAAATGTCTAAGATTCTTGGAGGTTCGAAGACTCCTTCTTCCTCACTCTCAACGAAAGAGTTAAGGTCTGAAGGATTGCTTCCGTAGGAAGTAACGAACTCTGCTTCCCCGTTCTCAGCCAGATCCTCATCAAGCTCCTCTACCTCGTAACTAATGACTTGAGAAGACTCTGAGGAAATAACCTGAGGATCATCGTCGTCCAAAGTCTCAATGACGGCGCCGTCTTCATCTACCAACGTAATACTGCTGGTCTTGTAGACATCCACATCGCTAGGATTGTCAAACGTAACAATCAACTCGTCAGAACCAGGCACGTACTCTGCTGTCGAAATATCCAGATCAACGGATGCCAGAGGCAAAGGATAGAACGAAATAGCAACGGCCTCCTCCTGAGTACCTCCAGGACTTGACTGCCCGAACTTCAGCAGAGTTCTCACGTCTTGATCCTCATCCACCAGATCCGTGATATCCTCGCTCACAGAAGCAAGGTTAGCGCCGAGCACAATAACACTGCTCAACTCCTCGTTACCCTGAACATACTCTTCTGCCTCTTCAGGCAAAAAGTTGTCCCCGCTCAACAAGACAGGCCTACTGGATGTAAACATATCTCTCTCAAGGCCTGTACCATCGCTTAACAGTAACGAAGTAATTTCCTCGTCTTCCTCTATCCGTTCCAAAACATTGATGGATAGCTCGAACCGTGTCTCGCCATCAACTGAGTCCGTGATATGGTCTTCCAGAGCGGCTTCCTCGGAACTTGTCAGGCCTCCGACCTGTGTCACGTCGCCTTCAGCGTTCGACAGCAGCTCTTCCACTTCATCAGTGTTCTGTCCATCAATTACCACTGTCCAAGCATCTAAGTGATTGGCTAAAGAAGTTGCCGGAACAACTGAAGTCGAGTGACTTCTCGAAATAACTACGAAGTCTTCCTGATCATCAGGGATGAAATCGAACTGATCCTCGAAAGTCGTTGTGCTGTTCACGCTGTAACCCCTGTTCGCAAAACGCGACTCCATGTCAAGATAGGCTTGGGAATTGCTCTCATACAGGTTGATATCCGCGCCTTGAGGCGTCTCAGTCATTACAGCCTCTCCACTACTCGTCTGAGCAAAGTAAGGAGTCTGATTATTCGCATCAGCCAACTGCATACCTGCAGTCACATCAACCCAGTCCTCACTGTTTATCACCATTGTGCTTGCTCCAAGGCCTGCGAAAATCAATGCTAAAAAAATCAAGGCTCCTGTTTTACGTATAGTGGAATGTAAAGAATTCGTTTGCATAATAACAACTACTGAACCTCGTTAGAATTTAAATCTATAACAACTAACGGTCAAACTCGTCCGACACAGGCCTTCCAAAAAATTGTTTCTCGTGTCGTTACTTGTTTTTGGAGAGTTGTTCTCTATCTGTTTAAATGGGGAAAAAGAAAAAAGAATGGAAGAATATGTGGATAGGGTTAAGACTAGT